>DBDO01000145.1 GCA_002293605.1 Desulfovibrionaceae bacterium UBA930 | reverse complement strand
AATTTTTATCTGGAACTGGAATTAGGCAGTATCTCGCATCGACGCTACAATTGCCAGAAATTCTTTCCAGGCCCGCAGCTTTGCCGCAGTTCCCGCAGCCCCGGCAAAGCGTGCGCAATTTTTATTTTATCCTTGAAAATATGCCCTGAAAGCAATAAAATCATGGGTAATCGACAGTTCCCGCATCCGCGCTTTTTCATCACATATACGCAAGAGGTTTATCCATGAAGTGCATACCCGTGCAAGAGGCCATCGGGCTGGCCCTTTGCCATGACATTACGGAAATAGTGCCGGGCAAGCGCAAGGGGCCGGCCTTTCTGCGCGGCCATGTCGTGCGCGAGCAGGATGTCGAACACCTGTTGCGGCTCGGCAAGGAGCATCTCTATGTCTGGGAGGGCCAGGCAAAGAACGAGGTGCATGAAGACGATGCGGCCCGCCGCATGGCAAAGGCCTTTGCCGGGCCGGGCGTGGCTTACGGCGAGCCCAAGGAAGGGCGCATCAATCTGAAGGCGGCGCGCAAGGGGCTCTTTTCCATCAATCTTGAGCTTCTGGACCGGGTGAACAGCATCCCCTACGTCACTCTGGCCACAACCCATACCCTGCAAGCGGTGGAAAAAGGCGCGGCCCTTGCCGGAACCAGGGTCATTCCCTTAAGCGTGCCGGAAACCACGGTCCGGGCGGTGGAGGAATGCTGCAAGGACGCCTTCTCTCCTCTTTTGCAGGTGCTGCCTTTCAAAAAACGCAAAGTAGGCATCATTACTACCGGAAGTGAAGTGTACGAAGGGCGGATCAAGGACGCCTTCGGGCCTGTGCTGCATAAAAAATTCAAGGCCTGGGGTTCTGCTATCCACTCCCAAGAAATCGTGCCGGATAAAACCGAGTTTACGGCCCAGGCCATTATGCGCGCTCTGGAAGGCGGAGCCGATGTGATCTGCGTGACCGGCGGCATGAGCGTTGACCCGGATGATAAAACCCCCGCAGCCATCCGCTCCGTGGGCTGCGAGGTGGTCAGCTACGGCGCGCCCGTGTTCCCCGGGGCCATGTTCATGCTCGGCTACAAGGATCAGGTTCCGGTGCTGGGCCTGCCGGGCTGCGTTATGTACCACAAGGGCACGGTTTTTGATCTGATCATGCCGCGCATTCTGGCCGGGCAACGCATCTGCGCGCGGGATATCACGCGTCTGGCCCACGGCGGGCTGTGCCTTTCCTGCGCTGTATGCGTGTATCCGGCTTGCTCCTTCGGGAAAGGCTGAGTTTGCCCCAAAGCGCCTTCATCCGTATTTTCTTGGCTGCGCGGCCTTTAGTCTTTTTCTCAACCTGCAATGAATGGGATAAGGAGAACAGACGATGATTCAAAAACGCTTCTTTGTAAACGGCATCGAGCGCAACGTCTTTGTCGATGCCGAAGAAAAACTCGCCATTGTGCTGCGCGAGCAGTTGGGGCTTACCGGCGTCAAAGTCGGTTGCGGCGAAGGCCAGTGCGGGGCTTGCTCAGTGATTATGGACGGCAAGCTCATCCGCTCCTGCATCACCAGAATGAAACGGGTCCCTGAAGGCGCGAAGATCGAGACAATCGAAGGCCTAGGCACGCCGGATGCCCTGCACGTCATCCAAAAGGCCTGGATCAAACACGGCGGCGCACAGTGCGGCTTCTGCACGCCCGGCTTCATTATGTCAGCCAAGGCCCTGCTGGATGAAAACAAGAACCCCGGCAGGGGCGAAGTACGCGACTGGTTCCAGAAAAATCATAACATCTGCCGCTGCACCGGCTATATTCCGCTGGTCGATGCGGTTATGGACGCGGCCAAAGTGCTGCGCGGCGAAATGAAGGAAGCGGAACTCGATTTCGTCCTTCCTGCGGACGGCCGCATCTGGGGCAGCAAATACCCCCGCCCGACCGCCGTGGGCAAGGTGACCGGAACCCTGGACTACGGCGCGGANNCTCGGGCTCAAATTCCCCGGCGGCATGCTGCATGTGGCCCTGGTTCAAGCCAAGGTCTCCCACGCCAAAATAAAAGGCATTGACACGGCGGAGGCTGAAAAAATGCCCGGCGTGGTCAAGGTGATCACCCACCGCGATGTTAAGGGCAAAAACCGCATCACCGGCCTCATCACCTTCCCCAGCAACAAGGGCGATGGCTGGGATCGTCCTATCCTGTGTGATGAAAAGGTCTTCCAGTTCGGCGATGCCATTGCCATGGTCTGCGCGGGCACCAAAAAACAGGCTGAGGCCGCCGCCGAAAAGGTCAGGGTGGACCTGGAACTTCTGCCCGCCTATATGAATCTGGTGGAAGCCAAAGCCCCGGACGCCATTGAAATCCACCCCGGCACGCCCAACCACTACTTTACCCAGAAGCTGGAAAAGGGCGAAGACACCGCCAAATATTTCAACAGCCCGGATTACGTGAGTGTGGAGGATTTCACCATATCCAGCCGCCAGCCGCACATGCCCATAGAGCCTGATGTCGCCTTCGGCTATTATTCCGACGATGGCAAGCTGCATGTGCATTCCAAATCCATTGGCGTGCACCTGCATCACGCTATGATTGTGGAGGGCATCGGCATTCCTGCCGACCAGTTCGTACTGGCCGCCAACCCTATGGGCGGCACCTTCGGCTACAAGTTCAGCCCGACCATTGAAGCCCTGGTGGGCGTGGCCACCATGCTCACGCAGCAGCCCTGTCTGCTGGTCTTTGATTACCACCAGCAGCAGCAGTACACGGGCAAGCGCTCGCCCTTCTACACCACCATCCGCTTTGCCGCCGATAAACAGGGCAAGCTCGCGGCCATGGAGACGGATTTCGATGTGGACCACGGCCCCTATTCGGAGTTCGGCGATCTGCTCACCCTGCGCGGCATCCAGTTTATGGGCGCGGGCTATGACATCCCCAATATCCGGGGCGAAGGCCGCACCATATGCACCAACCACGCCTGGGGTTCGGCCTTCAGGGGCTACGGCGGCCCGCAGTCCTGTCTGGCAACGGAAACAGCCCTGGATCAACTGGCCGAAAAGCTGGGCATGGACCCGCTGGAATTCCGCTATCAAAACGTCTACCGGCCCGGCTGCACCAATGTGACCGGTCAGGAACCCGATTCCTACGCCCTGCCCAAAATGTTCGATGCGCTCAGGCCCAAATACAAAGAAGCCCTGACCAGGGCCAAACAACATTCCACGGCCACGCATAAAAAGGGCGTGGGCCTTGCCGTGGGCGTTTACGGCTGCGGCCTGGACGGCCCGGACAGCTCCGAGGCCTATGTGGAAATGCATGAGGACGGCACCATCACCGTGGGCACGTCCTGGGAAGACCACGGCCAGGGCGCGGACGCCGGGGCTGTGGGCACCGCGCACGAGACCCTGCGGCCCATGAAGGTGGACCCCTCGCGCCTGCGCTTCACCTGGCCGGATACGGAAAAAACCCCCAATTCCGGCCCGGCAGGCGGTTCCCGCTCCCAGGTGCTGACCGGCGGCGCAATTCGCGTTGCCTGCGAAGCCCTGCTTGCGGCAGCCAAAAAGCCGGACGGCACCTACATGGACTATGCCGGACTCAAAGCAGCGGGCAAGCCCACCCGCTATAAGGGCAGCTATTCCGTACCCGGCGTGCCCAATAACGAAAAAGGCATCGGCAAGCCCTTCATGGTCTACATGTACGGCATCTATATGGCCGAAGTGAGCGTGGAGATAGCAAGCGGCAAGGTGCAGGTGGACAAGCTCACCAACATGCTGGACGTGGGCAAAATCAACAACCGCCTTGTGGTGGACGGGCAAAACTGGGGCGGCATGGCCCAGGGCATCGGCTTTGCGCTGTTCGAAGACTTTGAAGATATCGAAAAGCACAAGACCATGCTCGGCGCAGGCATTCCCGGCATCAAGCAGATCCCGGACGACATCGAAATCCACTACTTTGAAGAGCCGCGCGAGTTCGGGCCGCACGGCGCTGCCGGAACCGGGGAAGTGCCCCTGTGCGGTGCCCATCCGGCCATCCTTAACGCCATCTATAACGCTTGCGGCGCGCGCGTAAGGCGCATCCCGGCCCTGCCCGAGCGTGTGCTGGAAGCCATGCCGAAACAGGCGAGATAGGGGTAATAGAGTGAAGAAAGCGGGGAG
>DBDO01000207.1 GCA_002293605.1 Desulfovibrionaceae bacterium UBA930 | reverse complement strand
CGGGGAAAGCGCAGCAGCTATCGCCGCCTCCATGCACATGGTGGCCGAAGGCGTAAAAACGACCGAGGCCGTGTGCGATCTGGCCGGGCAACTGGGCATCGAACTGCCGCTGGCCTTTGCCGTGCGCGGCGTGCTGAACGGGGACGCCCCCATGAAAGCCCTGCGCGAACTGATGTCGCGCGCTCTGCGGGAGGAATAGCATGGCGCTTGTCATGGGTACGGCCGGGCATATCGATCACGGCAAGACCACCTTGATCCGCGCCCTTACCGGCACGGACTGCGACCGTCTGGAAGAGGAAAAACGCCGGGGCATCACCATTGAGCTTGGTTTTGCCGAACTGAACCTGCCGAACGGGCGCTCCCTTTCCGTGGTGGATGTGCCGGGGCATGAAAAGTTTGTGCGCACCATGGTGGCCGGGGCTTCGGGCGTGGATTTCGTGCTTCTGGTTGTGGCGGCGGACGAGGGCGTCATGCCCCAGACCCGTGAGCATCTGGAAATTTGCTCTTTGCTCGGAGTACGGGAGGGCATTGTGGCCCTGACCAAAACAGATGCCGTGGATGCGGAGATGCTGGAACTGGCCCGTGAGGACGTAGCCGCCTTTCTGGCCGGGACCGTGCTGGAAGCGGCCCCTGTTCTTCCTGTGTCCGCGCGCGATGGAAGCGGTCTGGACAGCCTGCGGCAGGCCCTGGCCGAGTGCGAGGCCCGGCTTTCGCCCTTACGCTCCCAGGATCTGTTCCGCCTGCCCGTGGACCGCGTGTTCACCCTGCGCGGCCACGGCACTGTGGTCACGGGCACCATGATCGCGGGCAGCGTAAGCGTGGGCGACACCGTGGAATTTGCGCCTTCCGGCTTGCGCAGCAAGGTGCGCGGTCTGCAAAGCCACGGAGAGGCCGTAAAAACGGCCCCTGCCGGGCGGCGCACGGCCGTGAACGTTCCCGATCTGGCCGTGGAACAGGTACAGCGCGGCGAGGTACTGACCTTTCCGGACACGCTCTTTCCTACGCAGAGCTGGACCCTTATGCTCACCTGTCTGCCAAGTGCGCCGCGTCCCTTGCGTCACAGGGCCGAGGTGCACTTTCACCACGGCTCGCGTGAAATGCAGGCCCGACTTTATTTTGCGGACAGGGACAAGCTCCTGCCCGGCGATTCCTGTTTGTGCGAGGTGCGTTTTTCAGAACCAGCCGCAGCTGTATTTGGAGATCGCTGCGTTATCCGCTCCTTTTCCCCCTTGCGCACCGTGGCCGGGGCAGTGGTGCTCAGTCCCATCGGGGCGGATTTGCGCCGCCGCTCGCAGGGCTTTGCCCGGCGCTGCGAACTGTTGACCTCCATTGCTCCGGAAAGCCGCGCCCCAAACAGCGAGGCCCCGGCCCCTGCCGCTGACATGGAAGCGCGGATTCTGGCCCAGCTGGCCTGCACCAGGGAGGCGGACAAGGGATTGTCCTTTGCCCGCTTGCGCGTGCTGCTCAATCTGGATTCCCGCGTACTGGACAAGGCCCTCGCCTCTCTGTCTGCCGCGCAGAAGCTGTTTTGCTTTGACCGGGAACAGCGCCTCTACCTGGATGCGGACCGTCTGGCCGCACTGTGCGCCGCCTGCGAAAAAGCCGTGGCCGAATTCCACGCCCGGCACGGCGAACGCCAGGGTATAGCCCGGAGCGAACTGTCTTCGGGCTGGGGCAGGGCCCTGGCCCCCAAGCTCGCCCATTTCGTGCTTGAGCGCCTGATCAAGAAAGGCGTGCTCGCAGCAGAGGGCGACATACTGCGCCTGCCTGCGCACAGTGCCTCTTTCAGCAAGGAACAGGCCCCCCTGAGCGAGGCCATTTTGACCGCGCATCGCGCGGGCGGCATGGCCCCGCCCAACTTGAACGAGCTGCTGGAAGGCCTTGGCGCGGGCAAAAAAGAGGCTGCCGCCGTAATGAACGCCCTGCGCGCCTCCGGCCAGTTGGTGCGGGTGGCCGAAGGGCTCTGGTACGCCCGCGAACACCTGGACGCGGTGGAAGGGGCCTTGCGCGCCTGGTTTACTACGCATGAGAGCATTGATCTGGCGGGCCTGAAATCCGTAACCGGGCTTTCCCGCAAGTATCTGGTTGCCCTGCTCGAATATTTCGATGCGTGCAGAATCACCATGCGGGTTGGAGACGCGCGCATTCTGAGGCGAAAAGAATGAAAAAGGGCAGTTCAGGCGAGAGCCCCCCGCTGGAGTTTATGAGCGCGACCCCAGGCAAACGGCCCCGCAAGCGGCTTTTTGTCGGCCTGGTCACGGGCGCGTCTATCCTGCTCTGCCTTTTTCTGCTGGCAGGCTGGATTATTCCGCTTGTGGGCCTTGGCGGCATCCATCCTTCCATCCCCTGGATTACCGGCATTTTACTGGCCTGCTGCATTGCGCTCATTGTCTGGGCTGCGCTGGGGCTTGTGCTGCAAATAGTTTGGGGCAGGCCCTTCTGGGGCGGCATTGCGGTGCGGGGCATCGTGATTACATTCTTTCTGCCCATCATGGAACTGCTGGCCCGGCCCTTTGGTTTTTCCACCGATGAGGTGCGCCGCTCTTTCATCAAGGTGAACAACGAGCTGACCGAAAAACAGCACCCGGCCCTTCCCGCGGAGCGCATTCTGATCTTGCTGCCGCACTGCTTGCAGCGGGCCGACTGCCGCATTCGCCTCAGTGACAGCGTGGAAGCCTGCGAGCGTTGCGGCCGCTGCCCTGTCGCCGGTCTGCTGGCCCTGCGCGATGCCTACGGCGTTAATCTGGCCATTGCCACGGGCGGCACCATCGCCCGCAGAATTGTGGTGGAAACAAGGCCCAAACTGATTATCGCCGTGGCCTGTGAACGCGACCTGACCTCGGGCATCCGGGATACGCACCCACTCCCGGTGCTCGGCATCCTCAATGACCGGCCCGAAGGTCCCTGCCGTAATACCGTGGTCAGGCTGGATCTTATTGAAAAAGCCTTGCAGCGTTTTGTCGCGCGGGGGAGTATGCAATAGTTTTCCGGGGAGGCTCCGCCTCCCCGAACCCCTCCGGCAAGGGGGTGACCCCCTTGC
>DBDO01000018.1:13674-13972 GCA_002293605.1 Desulfovibrionaceae bacterium UBA930 | reverse complement strand
AGCGGGCGCTTTCACTGCTGCATGGCGGCCTGCACCCCTGAGGGGGCGCGCCTCACCGCCGAAGGCCGCTGGGAGGGAAGGATCGCGCTTTCCCCCTCGGGCAGCGGCGGTTTCGGCTATGACCCCGTATTTTTTGACCCGGAAAAAGGCTGCACCGCCGCCGAAATGAGCCGGGAGGAAAAGAACAGCCGCAGCCACCGGGCCAGGGCCGTGGCGGCCCTGCTGCTCAAGTGGCCGGACTTCTGGCAGCGCTGGCTGGAAATGGGACGGGGTTGAAGCAAGCTTTTTCAATCTTTTT
>DBDO01000018.1:0-13666 GCA_002293605.1 Desulfovibrionaceae bacterium UBA930 | reverse complement strand
CGGCCCCCTGCACCCGCAATTTTTTCCCTTGCCTCTCATGAAACAGCCGCCCAATGAAGCTGATATTGCCGAGTATGTCGCGGCCCTCAAGGCCTCGGGTACGCTCGGTCCGCAAATCACCTGGCATACGATCCTGCCGGAGCGAAGCGCCGCGTACGGGCAAACCGCCCGCCCGCTGCCAAGGGCCGTGCGGGATATGCTGCACACGCTCGGCATCCCCTCTTTGTACAGCCATCAGGCCCTTGCCCTGGACGCCCTGCGCGCGGGAAAGCACGTTGTCACGGCCACGCCCACGGCCAGCGGCAAGTCCCTGATTTACACCCTGCCCCTTATCGAGCGTCATCTGCACGACCCGGACGCCCGCGCGCTCTTTCTTTTTCCCTTAAAAGCCCTGGCTCAGGATCAACTGGCCTCCTTCCGGGCCATGACCGCGCACTGGCCCGAAGAGGCCCGCCCCCTGGCCGCCGTGTACGACGGCGACACCACTCCCCATTTCAGGCGCAAAATACGGAAAAATCCCCCGCACGCCCTTTTGACCAACCCGGAAATGCTGCACCTTTCCCTGCTGCCGCACCATCATGCATGGGCCACGCTCTTTGCCGGACTTTCCCTGGTGGTGGTGGACGAGGTGCATAGCTACCGGGGCCTGCTCGGCTCCCATATGGCCCTGGTGTTCCGGCGTCTTTTACGCATCGCGGCCCTGTACGGCGCCTCCCCTGTGTTCGCCTTTTGCTCGGCAACAATAGGCAACCCTGCCGAACTAGCCCACCTGCTCACGGGCGCAAAAGCCTTGCCCGTGCTTGAAAGCGGCGCGCCGCAGGGCAAACGCCACTATCTTTTCATGAACCCCCTGGAAAGCCCCTCTGCCGTGGCTATCAAGCTGCTCAAAGCCGCGCTGCGCAGGGGCCTTCGCACCATTGTCTACTGCCAGTCGCGCCGCATGACCGAACTGATCAGCCTCTGGGCCTCGGAACAGTCCGGCCCCTATGCCGAGCGAATAAGTGCCTATAGGGCCGGTTTTCTTCCCAAAGAGCGCCGCGACATCGAAAGCCGCATGGCCTCGGGCGAGCTTTTGGCCGTAATCAGCACCAGCGCCCTGGAGCTCGGCATTGACATCGGCGCGCTGGATCTCTGCCTGCTGGTGGGGTACCCCGGAACGGTCATGGCCACGCTGCAACGGGGCGGGCGCGTCGGCAGAAGCAGCCGGGAATCCGCCGTGATCCTCATCGCCCAGGAGGATGCCTTGGATCAGTACATCGTACGGCACGGGCAGGACTTTTTTTCCCGCGCGCCGGAAAAGGCCGCGCTCAACCCTGAAAATCCGGTTATTCTTGATCGCCATCTGGAATGCGCGGCTGCCGAACTCCCCCTGCGGCCCGGCAAAAGCCCGGATGCGGCCTGGTGCACGCCTGCGGTGCTGGCCTGCGTCGAAAATCTGGAACAAAGGGGCATTTTGCTCCGCTCGGCGGACGGAAAGGAGTGGATTGCGGCTCGCAAACGCCCGCAGCGCCATGTGGCCCTGCGCGGTTCCGGGGCCACGGTAAGCATTGAAACGGCAAGCGGCGAGCATATCGGCAGCGTTGACGGCGTGCGCGCCCTGCGCGAGGCCCACCCCGGTGCCATCTACATCCACCTGGGCAGACATTTTGAAATTACGGAACTGGACCTGCCCGGAGGCCGCGCCCTGGCCCGACCCTTCAGGCCTTCCTGGTTCACCCGCACCCGCAGCCACAAGGATACGGAAATACTGAGCCTGGACGAGGCACGGCGCGTATGCGGCATTCCCTTGCAGCGCGGTCGCCTCAAAATTACGGATCATGTGACCGGCTACGAAAAAAGGGCGGTCAAAAACCGTCAGCTTCTTGGCGTAGTCCCGCTCGATCTGCCCCCCATGATTTTTGAAACCGAAGGGCTATGGTTTCAGATTCCCTCTTCTGCCCAGGCCGGGCTTGAGGCGGCGCGCATGCACTTTATGGGGGCCATTCATGCCCTGGAACACGCGGGCATCGGCATGCTGCCTCTGCTGGTCATGGCGGACAGGAATGATTTCGGCGGCATTTCCACGCCCATGCACCCCCAGACCGGGCGGCCTTGCGTGTTCATTTACGACGGCATGCCGGGCGGGGCCGGTCTGACCCGCGCCGCCTTTGCCCAGGCTGAAAACTTCTTTGCACATGTTCTGCGCGCCATGGCCGACTGCCCCTGCGAACTCGGCTGCCCCTCCTGCGTGCATTCGCCCAAATGCGGCTCCGGCAACCGCCCCATTGACAAGGAAGGGGCCGTGCTCCTGCTGAAAAGCATGCTTGAACCCTGCCCGCAGGGCATCGGCGAGGCCGAGGCCATACTGGCCTCGCCCCTGAGCGGGCTGGAAGAAAACAGCGCCCGGAAAAACGAGGAGCTCCCCCTGTACTCCCCGCTTCTCCAAGGCTCCGGCCCTATCGAAAAAAAGGAGCGCAGCATGGCCCGGATGTCGGAACCCGCCGGTTCGGGCGGGAAAAGTCTTACCGAAACAGGACAAGCCCCAGTTACGGCAAGGCGGGACAATCCCCGTGATTTTGTCGTGCTGGATGTGGAAACGCGCTATTCGGCTGACGAGGTTGGCGGCTGGCACAAGGCCTCGCGCATGGGCGTCAGTATCGCCGTTGTGTATGACTCCCGAACAGAGGCCTTCACCGCCTATAGCCAGGACCGCATCCCGGAAATGGCCGAAGTTCTGGCTTCTGCGCCGCTGGTAGTCGGCTTCAATCTGCTGCGCTTTGACTATGCCGTGCTGGAGCCGCACGCGCCGGGCTTTTCCTTTCGCGCGCTGCCCACCCTTGACATGCTGCTCAAGGTATATGAACAGCTTTCCTACAGAATTTCGCTGGATAATCTCTCCGCCGCTACCCTGGGCGCGCGAAAAAGCGCAAACGGGCTGCTCGCCCTCAGATGGTGGAAAGAGCAGCGCCTGGACAAAATTGAGAAATACTGCGTAAAAGACGTAGAACTGACACGGGATCTCTACCTTTTCGGCAAAGAACAGGGCTACCTGCTCTTTACCAACAAGGCGGGGCAAAGCGTGCGTGTGCGGGCCGACTGGCAGGGCGGTCCTTGAAGAGTACCAGGGGTTCCGCCAGAGGGCGCGGCCCTCTGGACTCCCGCAAGGGGACCAGTCCCCTTGACCCCCATCGCCTAAAAGCGGCTCTGCCGCTTTTAGGAAATTGCGGGTGCAGGGGGCCACGCCCCTGCCGGGTGTGGGCGGAGCCCACAGAGCAGACAGACAGCTTCAAATCACTTGAGCGAAAACAGCATCCACATGAGCTTTGCCGAGACAAAACCCTTCTTTCCCCTGGTGGCGGCCCATTTTTTCACCTTTCTCATCGTGGGCCTGCCGCTTCCGGTTCTGCCCCTCTATGTGCACCAGAGCCTTGCCTACAGCGAGGCTGTGGTGGGCTTCACCATCGGGCTGCATTTTGTTGTCAACATGCTGTTGCGCGGCTTTGCCGGAAGGCTTGCCGACACCTGGGGGGCCAGACGCACTACGCTTACCGGGGCTGTTCTCGCCTCCCTCTCCGGCCTGCCCTATCTCTTCATCGCCGGTTCCCTGCTGCCGGACGAATTGAAGCTCCCCTGCATTTTTCTCAGCCGTATCTGCCTTGGGGCGGCCCACAGCATGGTGGGCACCAGTACCCTGACCTGGGGCTTCAGTCTGCTCGGCCCAAACCATGCCGGACGGGTAATCGCCTGGCTCGGCATGTCCATGTATGCCAGCATCGCCTTTGGCGCGCCGCTCGGCCTGGCCCTCTGGGATGCCTGGGGCATTGCCGCCCTTGGCGGCGCAACGCTTCTTTTTCCGCTCCTGGCCCTGCTCTGCGCCCTTCGCAAGCCGGAAAGCCCGCGCGTACCCAAAGAAAGGGCGGCAAGGCTCGGCAGCATGCTTTCCACAGTGCTGCGGCCCGGCTTCTGCCTCACCCTGCATGGCGTGGGCAACGCCTCTATCAGCGCCTTTATCGCGCTCTATTTTGCCTCGGAGCACTGGGGGCAGGCCGGTCTGGCCTTAAGCTGTTTCGGGCTTTTCTTTATTGTCGCCCGTATCTTTTGCGGAGAAATTCCGGACAGAATTCCGGGCCGGGGTCCGGCCCTGATCTTTTTCAGCATAGAAACTGCGGGGCTGACTCTGCTCGCCCTGGCCCCCACAGAGGCCCTTGCCTTTGTGGGCATCGCCCTGACAGGCTTTGGATGCTCCATGATTTACCCCTCCATCGGGGTGGAGCTTTTGCGCTCCATTCCGGCAGAAGGGAGGGGCACAGCCGTAGGCCTGTTTACGGCCTTTCAGGATATCTCCTTTGCCCTGACAGGCCCGCTGACCGGCCTGCTTATTCCGCTTTTCGGCTACCCTTCTGTCTTTTTCACCGGGGCCGCCTGCGCGGCGCTCGGCTTTGCCCTTACCCTGCTTGCCGCAAAAAACCAAGCTTATTCAAAATCTTATGAAAAAAAGGCGTAAAGGGCGCACATAGGGAGGGCGCAAAGGCCAGCCCCAGGCTGAGGTAGACCAGGGCAAAGGCCAGCCCCCCGGTCATGATGGTCGCTGCCGCGCCCCACAGAGAGTTTGCGGCGAAAAAAGGCCGGAGCAGCAGGCCCGCGCCAAAGGAGGCCGCGCAGGCCGGCAGACAGAAGCAAAGCGCCTTTACGGCCTTTGCGGCAAGCCCTGCAAGGCCCGCTCCCCCGTGGGCGCGCTTCCAGGCCCGGCCAAGAAAGATGGCGTACAGGGCCACGCCAAGCGTTCCTGCCGCAGCTACACCGGGCGCGCCAAAATAGCGCGCCCCCGCAAAGTACAGGGGCAGGGCGAGCAGGCTTGCCGCTGTTCCGGCGAACGCCGGGGTCAGGGTATTCTGGCAGGCGTAAAAGGCCCGCCCGAGAATCTGCTGCACGGTCCAAAAGGCCACGCCGGAAAGCATGATTGCCAGCAAAAGGCCGGAGGCTGAAGCGTCTTGTGTCGTAAAACCGCCTTGCTGAAAAATCAGACGCATGATCGGCTCGGCCATGGCCAGCATCCACAAAGAAAGCGGCAGGGCTATAAGCAGCGTGTTTGAAGCCGCCTGGTTCAGGCTGCGGTCAAAAGCGGCCTTGTCGTTGGATGCGGCAAGCGCGGCCAGAAAGGGATAGGAAGCCAGACCCGCCGCCTGGGCCACAACGCCCACCGGCACCAGCATGATGCGCCGGGCGTAATTGAGCAGGCTCACCCCGCCCTCCCCCGTCAGCGAGCCGAAGATACGCACCAGCTGCTCATCCAGAACCACGATGGATTGGCCCAGCATCAAGGGCAGGGCCAGCAGCAGCACCCGCTTCATGGCCGGGTGCTGCAGACGCGGTCTGAAGCAAAGCCCGCCCTGCCGAACCGCCAGAACGGGCAGGGCAAGGCTGCCCAGAAAGGCCCCGGCAAGCACGCCCCAGCAAAAACCCTCCATGCCCCGGGCGGGAAAAAGCTTGAGGGCGAAAAGGCCCGCGCCAATAATGCAGAGGTTGTATACTAGGGGCGTCAGGGCCGGAACCGTGAACTGGCGGCGGTGATAGAGCATGGCTGTAAAGCATGCGCCGGGCAGAAAGCAGATTTGCGCGGGCAGGATGATGCGCAGAAAAAGGGCCAGCCGTTCGTGCGCCGCGGGCGGAAAATCAGGGGCCAGCCAAGGGGCAATGCGGGGCGCGGCAAGCCAGGCAAGCAGAGTCAGCAGGCAGATGAGCAGGGCGGCCCAGCACACGGCAGCGGAAAAAAAGCGCCAGCCTTCCGCTTCATCCTCTGCAAAAATGCGGGCAAGAAGCGGCACCAGGGTAATGGAAAAATAGCCCCCGGCCAGCAGGTAGTTCAAAAAATCCGGCAGGGCAAAGGCCATGAAATATATGTCGGATTCCAGCGCGGCCCCGAAATGCAGGGCGATCACCTTGTCCCGCACAAGCCCCAGAATGCGTGAAAGAAATACGCTCAGGCCGAGCGCCAGCGCCGCCAGCGCCATGCCCTGCCTGCCTGTAAACAATCGTCCCGCGCGGGAAGTTCCCATGAAGTCCGGCTCCGCTTTTTCTCGGGTATAGCAGGCAAGGTGCGGAAAGGCAAAAAGGGAACGCGGCCTTATTCCATTTGGCGGCCTTGCCATGGAAAACACCTCTGCGCCAACGGCGAAGCAGGGCCTACCGCAGCTTGAAGCGATGACTCACCGCCACCTCTCCGAAGCGGATACGCTGAGGCAGGGCGTGGGCGGGCAGGCGGGCGGCAAGGTGTTTTTTGAGCGCGGCGGCAAAGCCTTTGTCGTCCGCCGCTTCGCCGCGCTCCGCCCTGTCGTCCCTCTGGCAGAGCAGCTCCACATGCTGTCCGGTAATCGGATTGCTCACGCCTTGTGCCCTGGCCAGCAACACGCCGGGAAAGGCAAGGGCCGCAGCTTCCACATCAGCGGGCATGACCTTGACCCCGCCCACATTGATGAGTCCGCCTTCCCGCCCGACAATGCGCAGCCACTCGCCCTCGCACTCCACAATATCCCCGGTGCGGTGCCAGCCTGTCGCGTCAAAGGGCTGGGGCGCGTTGAGGTAGCCGCGCATTCTGTGTTTGGCAAGAATATGCAGCACGCCCTCCTCCACGCGCGTCTCTACGCCCTCCCCGCCCACGCGCATGAAAAGGCTGTTTCTCGCGCGGCTGACCACGCGCAAAATACCGAGTTCAGACAGGCCGTAGGTCTGGCGAAAATCTACATGCGGCAAGGCCGCGCAAAGTCCGTCCAGGGTGGGCTGATCCATGCGCTCCGTGCCGTAGCTCACAAGGCGTAAGGAGGGCAGGGCCTTTGCTGCAACATGACCGCCAAGCAAGAGCATGCGAAGAAAGGTGGGGCTTGCGGGCAAAAGCTCCACAGCATGCTCGCAAAGGGCTTGCAGCACGCCTTCGGGCCTGCGCTGGCCGGGCACCACGATTTGCCCGTTATTAAAAAGGGTGTGCAAGAGGGTGTTGATGCCGCCTATATGGTCGAACAGCAAAAAAGCGAGGGTACGCAGGGCCGGGCGCGGCGTGCGGTAGCGCAGCAGAAAGGAGGAAGCGGCGTGCAAAGCGGCCTTGGGCTCACCTGTGGTGCCGGATGAAAAAAAGATGAGGCCCCCCTCCCCTTTTTCCCGCAGGGCCTCAAGCATCGGGTGAGAGGCCCGGCTTTTGCGAATGCGCCGCAGCTCCCCCTGGCGTAGCACCGCATCCACCAGGCCCGCTTGAAAAAACGCCTCCAGCGGGCCTGCCGCCTCGGAGAGCGGGGCCACAATCATGCCCCTGTCCAGCAGATGGAGGAAGGCACTTACGCTAAAGGCGTCAAAGCCGCCCACCAGGGCCACAACATCCCCTGGCCGCAGACCGGAAAAGACGGCAGGGGGAGGGGAAAAAAGTTCACGGGCCGTGAGGCTTTTCGGGCCGTCCAGCAAAAAGGGCCAATCCGGATCGATGATGCGCTCGCGCAAAAGGGAGAAGAGCGACATCAAAGCCCGCCTATATGCAATGTTTCACCCGTAATCATGGAGGATTCTTCCGAGAGCAGCCAGGCCGCCGCGTTCCAGACATCCTGGGGCGTGGCCATGCGCTTTATGATCTGCCCCTGCACCACAGTCTCTATCTGCTCGGGCGTAAGCCCTCGCAATATCTTTGTATCTATGGGACCGGGCGCGAGGCAGTTTACCGTGATGCCAAAAGGGGCAAGTTCGCGCGCAGTGCAGCGGCTCAAGGCTTCCACCCCGGCCTTGGACGCGGCGTAGGCGCTTTCCCCGGCAAGGGAGAGCGCCACCGCGATGCTGGAAAAATTGATGATTCTGCCGCCCCGGCCGCGTATGAGCAGGCGCGAGGCCTCGGCGCAGCAGTACATGGTGCCGAGCAGGTTGGCGCTTATGACATCCTGCATGATGGCGGGCGGCGTTGTTACCAGCAGATTCATGGAGGCCATGCCCGCGGCGTTGACCAGTCCCCACAGGGGGGTACCGCGCAGTTCGCCAAAGGCGAGGGCCACAGCCTCCGGATCGCGAATGTCCGCGAGCAGCACGGGAAAGCCGAGATCTTTTTCAGGCTTTTTTCGGGCCAGGCCCAGCACCTCATAGCCGCAGGCAAGAGCCTGCCCGGCGATATAGCCGCCAAGCCCGCCTGAAACGCCTGTGACCACAATGCGCTTTTTCATTGTTCAACCCCCCGGAAGGCCCGCTCCGCAAGATAGTCGGCCAGGGCCCCGACAGTGCGAAAAGGGTGTTCCCCGGAATCGGCATCGACATCTATCTGCATGGAAAAGGGAATGCCGTGTTCGCGGCAGCAGTCTTCGGCCTTGACCAGAAAAAGAATGCGGGCGTAGGAGTCGATTACCGCTTCCGCCCCCATGAGGGGGCTGTTTTCGTCAACCCTTCGTTCATCGCGGCCCAGGTCCTTTGACAGCACCTCGCGCAGGGCCTCCAGCAAAAGGGCGGCCAGGGCTTTTGAATCCGGATGTTCCATACTGTTCACCCCCCACAAACGTTATGGAGAAGGGAGGCCAAGCCCTTCCACGTATTCGGCAAGGGCGCGGGCAGTACGAAAAGGGCTTTTACCCGGCGACAGGGCCGAGGCAGAGGGCCAGGCAAAAGGCAGTCCGCGCTCTGTGCAGTAGTCTTCCACTTCCACCAACAGCCGCACCAGGGCGAGAGAATCCAGCACGCCCTCTGCGCCGAGCAGGGGCGTATTTTCATCCGCAGGCAGGGCGGACTCCGAAGAGGCATTCACGGCTTCTTGCACCAGAGAGACGATAAAGGCACGCAGGGCTGCCGCTTCAGACATGGACAAGGCTCCATAAAGGGTTCTTCTTCGAATTTCACTTCTTTAGGAAACGCTGATTTATTCCGTTTTGCTGCGTTGCTCGGTTTTTCCCTCCGGGGGCAGGACCAAAGAGTCCAGCCCCCATCGGGAAAAAACCTCGCGCCTTGCCAAACGAAATAACTACGCGTTTCCTCAAAGCACATTAATCAGTGCTTCCTTTACCTTATAACGTGGCTTTTTCGCCGGAGCAAGGCCTGCCGGAAAAAAAGCAGCGCCCCGCCGAAGCGGGGCGCTGGGTTTATGGCCTACAGTCTGGCCTAGCCGTTGCTGGTGACCAGCTGCACATAGAGCTGGAGTTCATCGCCGTTTTCATTGGTGTTGGTGTACACAGTGTAGTCCGCTCCATTGGCCTGTATCGAGCCTTCGCTGTTCCAGCCTTCGGTATCAAGGTTGGTGCGCTCGTCTACCTTCAGGTAGAGTTCGGGCGCGCTGTTGCCGCTGCTGCTGAAGGTTTCCGCCAGGGTATCGAGCGACATGTGCAGTTCCGCCTCGCCGTCTTGCTGGGTCATATCGATCACCAGGCTGTCCAGGCCGTTCAGCTTGCCGCCTTCGCCCAGTTCCTGCCCGAGATCCTCCAGATTGCCGCTGCCGTCGTGGCGCACGTAGAGCATGTCGTTCGTGGCTTCGCTGGCCTCAAAGTCGAAGGAGAAGATGCTCTCGGGGCTGTCCAGCACGCCCAAGTTGAGGTTGTCAAACTGGATGTCCACGGAAGAAGCGCTGTTCGCCGCCAGTTCGACAAGCCACTGCACTTCTTCGGCCTGCGCGCCCAGCACCACAATGCTTTCAACGCTGCCCAGCAGGGTGGAGCCCATGCCGGAGGCAAGCCATTCGCCGTACCAGGCCTCCAGGGTGGCGGCGTCCGGGGCTTGCAGGATCAGGGTATCGTGCCCGGAACCCGCGTCCGCGTAAAAAGCGTTCTGCGTTTGGCTGACATCGCCGTTCAGGGAGATGGTATCATCCCCTTCGCCGGTGTTGAGACTGATACTGCCGCCTTCGATAGAGACTGCGCCGTTAAAACGCAGGCTGTCATTGCCGCTGCCAGTGTCCATGTAGAGATTCCCGGCTCGGACGTGGGTATCGCCGTTAATGTTCACACTGTCATCGCCCATGCCGGTTCGCATCTCAACATGAGCCCAGCCCGGTCTATAGGGCGGCGTTTCTTCGCTCTCATAGCCGTGTTCGGCAATAAAGGCCTTGTAGCTATGCTCGCCGTCCACATGGATGTCGCCGTTCAGGTGGATGCTGTCGTTGACGTATTCCGCGCCTGCCTGCCTGTACGCATCCTGATAGTCGGTGATAATGCGCACGTAGCCGCCGTCAACGGCCTCAAGGGCTATGCCGCGCAGGCCTTCTTCACTGAGCGCGCCCTGCGTGGCCGTAACCACCAGGGTGAGGGCCTTGCCCATGTCCCAGGCACCCGGGTAGCCGCTGGACTCTTTGTATTCCGTGATCGTTGCCGCGCTTGTCACCGTCACATAGCCATAGCCCGAGGAGGAAAGGCCCACGGCCCTGTTCGCGTCCTCTGCGTTTATCGTGATTTCCTCGCCCCTGAGCGCGACAGAGCCCTTATAGGAGGAGTAGTTGGGGTCATACTTGCTGTGGGCATGTACGCCATAGGCCGAGGAACCTTCACCCGCAGCGGCCCCGCCAGTGGCGGAAATATGCATCTCCTTAGCCGCAAGGCTTACTGCGCTCTTGTAACTGTATTCATTCTCGCCAAGTTTGTAGCCAAAGGCTTCCACGCCCGTATTGTGGCGCGCGCCAGAGGCATTGACTGAAAGCTCGTTCACGGGGGTCCAGTTGCCGCTGCCACCCTTATAGTCGCCTGCAACATAATAGTTGGCGTAGTTGTAGTAATGGGAGGAACTGTCGCTTCCCAGACCTTCCACCTCGCCGCCACCTTCATTGCCGCGAATCACCAGGTTGCTGTTCTGCACGCTGATGCCCACAGCCCTGCTGTTTTCGGAAAGCGGGCCGTCAGAGACGACAGCGGCGCTTATATCCACATGCTCCGCATCCACCGCCATGATAGTGGTATTTTTATAGCCATAGCTGTAGCTGGCGCCCGAGTTCGGCACACTGATGCTGCTCAGGCCTGTGGCTGAAGCGGAACCGCCCTTATCGTGCGCTGTAACGGCGATAGTGAAGTCCTGTTCCGCATCCACAGTGAGCAGCCCGCCCTTGTAGCTCAGTTCCGGGCTTATGGCCAATCCGCTTATGGTGTTATCCGCTGCCGCGCCCTGGCTGCCCGCAATGCCCACAATGCTGATATTTTCCCCTGTAAGCTGCAGATCGGCCTCCAAGCTGTAGTCACCCGAATAGCCGCCCATGGAACTCGCGCCCTTGTAGTTGGCGGACATGCTGTGGTCCACGCGCACCACGGACAGATTTTCGCCTTCGGCCTCAACGCTTACGGTGATGTCTTCGCCAGCCGTGATCTTGACCTGGCCTTCCACCACAGTGACGGCGGCAAGGCCCTTTTCCCCGCCCAGGAATTCCCCGCCGGAGCTGACGGAAACATGCGCGTTTTCCGCCGCGTTAATGTGTATATCGCCGAACACGGCGCGCAGGCCCGCAACCTCGGCATCAACAGCCGCCTTGCCAAGATCCACGCGTACATCCACATCGCCCTTGGCGGAACTCAGTTCCACCAGGGTCTGTTCGCCTGTTGTGCTGCCCAGGTCGCGGTGGAACTGCAAGTCTCGCAGATAGCCCTGGTATTCATCGGAAGAGAGATTGCCGTCCTGCCTGTAGGCATCCTGCATCAGGACTTGCCGGTATTGTTCCAGGGCACGCTGATACTCTTCCGGCGTGGGCTCGTAGTCATAGCTTGTATACTTTCCGTTCACGTAGCCCCAACGCCGCCAATACCCATCGTACAGTTCTGCAGTCGCCCAGGGCGTGTCGCCTTGCTCAATCCGCGTTTGCAGCCATTCCTCAAAGGGCACACGTTGGGCAAAATCCGCGCCGCCAAGGTCATAGCCGGAGGCCACGCCATAGATGCCTTCTGCGCTCAGGCTTTCGCCAGCGGCCTCGTTCACCGTGCTGACTGTCACGCCTGCCTTGCCGCGCACAAAAACCTGCCCGTCCCCGGTGGCCGCGACCCCGGCGTAGCTCGTTTGCGAGAAGTCCTGGCTGTCGCCGTTGCCCGTAATGGCGGCTGTGATATCCACTTCTTTGCCGCTCACCTCTATTGTGGGCGCGGCGGAAGGATTGGTGCCCTTGTAATACGAGTCGTAGCCGTAAGATTCGGCATAGTCCCTATAGCCCCAACTTTTCCAGCCCTTATATTCCTTGAAGCTGTCCATGCTGGCAGCGGCTCCATCACTGAAGGCACCGCTTACCAGGGTAGGGGCCGCCTCGCCCTCGGCATAGCCCGAGGCTTCACCGCGTATGCTTACCGTGCCCTTTGCCGCGCTTACCTCCAGGTGCCCGCCGTCCGCCGCGTACAGGGCGCTCACACGGGCACCCTCATGGCCTTCCAGCACCGTGGGCGCGCCTTCTCCCGCGCTCACGTTCAGATCGCCGCGCTCGACCGCTACCTTCACTTCCGTAGGCGTACGATCTTCAATCAGCCTTGCGCCGTGGTTATAGTCATAGCTATGGTAGTCGTTCGTTTCTTCGCCGCGCGCGGATAGGGCTGCCGTCAGCGAGACATCGGCGCTAAAGTCGGGGGCGGCTTTGGCCCATATAGCATCTTTAAAACCCTTATAGGCGTCATAGAACTCGCCCTCAAGCGCACCCATCTCCTGCCGGTACGAATCGTAGTAATAATAGGAGCTCCCGTACTGGTTGCTGTACTTTTCCTCAATCGCACTGCGCTCCGCCGAAAATTTCTCCTGAAACTCCAGCCAGGCCTTATATTCGGGCTTGTACTCCCCGCTTTCCGGATCAGGCGAATAGTATTCACTCATCAAGCGGTGAAAGTTTTCTATAGGCTCATAGTACTTCGTATTGTAGCTATACTGGCTTGTGGCTATGGGAGAAAGCACTTCTATGCCCCGCTCATCCACGCTATCGGCATTGCTGATGCTGAGGGTGCCGCCCTGCACGCCAAAATCCACATCGATATTCACGTTCATGTCTGCGGCTTCACCCTTATTATCGGCTTCAGCCGAACTGTGGGTGAACTGCCAGTGCACGGCTTCGTCCGTGCCATCCTCATGGCCGCGCCGCGCCGCAGTGAGGTAATCAAGGGAATAGACAGCCGCGTGATCCTCGCTGACGTCCGCAAGCGGGGCCGAGCCGGAAATATGGTGGCCCGTGGTGCCCGCGTAGGTATCGCCATAGGTATAGGAGAAGACTTCCCCGTCCGGGCCTTCCTGATCCAGGGCCTTCCAGCGCAGATCGTTCAATTCCTCGCTCGAACCGGAAAGCACGCGCAGGATCACCCGCTCGCCATTTTCGGAAAGCAGGGTGATATTTTCCGCTTCAGGCAGGGGCGCGGCAGGGTCGCTCAAAGAAATGATCACAAAGCCGGGCTTGGAGCTGAAATCCAAGGTATAGCCGCTCTCAGCCGGGGATATGCCGAGTTCCCCTTCAAGCAGCGCGCCGTCTCTGCCGCTCAGGGGCAGTTCGACCGTGGGGTTTTTGCCGTCCACAGCGCCGAGCAGGGCGGTTTTGTACACATGGGCCTCAATAAAGACCGTCTCTTTGCCGCCGGGGTCACCACTGTCGCCGGGCTCTTCGCCGTCACCGAGTTCACCGCCATCGCCATGTGCTTCACCATCGCCGGGGTCACTGCCGTTGCCGGGCTCTTCGCCCTTGCCGGGGCCGTCTCCATCTCCGGGTTCTTCATCCTTGCCGGAACCGCCGGAGTCTGCATCGCCGGAG
>DBDO01000161.1:1173-11905 GCA_002293605.1 Desulfovibrionaceae bacterium UBA930 | reverse complement strand
AAGCAGAAATGGGAGTACAGGGGACATCTTTTCAGATGTGTCTGCCTCAGATGCGTTTGCCTTCACTGTGTAACGGGCGAACGGCTCTATACCCGCAACTTCCGAAAAGCGGCTTTGCCGCTTTTCGGCGGAAGGGTCAAGGGGCAATAGTCCCTTGCAGGGGGGCGAAGCCCCAAAAAAGAAGCCGACTCTTCCTTAAATTGAATACCGTATTACAGCTTGGACAGGTGCTGAATGCGGCTGAAATCCAGGCGCACTCTATCGCCGTCCACGGAATAGGGAACTTCCCGCAAAAGCCGCTGCTGCAAGTGCATCAGGGGGCGGCAGGCATCCTGCAAGCGGAAGCGAATGCCTTTTTCACTATTTTCCGGCAGGTATTTTCGGGCGACATGGAGATCCCGTATTCCCTGCTCAAAAAGAAATTTGTTGAGCAGGTAAAGCTTTTCGCCGCCAAAGCCGCTGCTCAGGCTCTGCCGCTTCATGGCTTCTCTGTCTGCATCCACATCCTGTTCAAAGCCCAGGTGCCGGACCGTCTTTTCTCCTTCTTCCAGATAGCCGATGCGCCAGCCTTTGAGCATCACGCGGTTATTGTAGTCCAGATCCTCATAGCCGTAGCGCCCGTAATCCTCGTTCCAAAAACCGCAGGCGGAGTGGACTCTGCGCGGAATGACGGCGCAGGCCCCGTTGCAGGCATGAGATTGCAGGAAGGTGCGTCCGGAGGGGAGGGTAAGCGGCGTTTTGGCATGCCAGTCAAGCAGGCAATACCCGGCCATGCCCACTTCCGGGGAATGCTCGAGTAGATCCACAATCCGCTCCAGCCAGTCAGGACGAAGAATTTCAATATCATTATCCAGCTTGCAGTAGTAATCGCACTCGCGCAAAGCCCAGCCCAAGTTGGCTGCAATAGCTACCCCCATGTTACGGGGCAGGGGGGTTACCGTAAGCCGGGAATCCTGCGCGGCAAGGCCTTGCAGGTAGGCGAGGGAGCCATCGCTGCTGCCGTTGTCAATGATGGAAACATGAACTTCCCCGCGCAGGGAGGGCAGCAGGCTTTCCAGGCAGATGCGTGTCAAATGCAGGCGGTTGTGTGTGACAATGGTGATATTGACGCTTGGCATGCTGCCTAGTGCCCGGTAATACTGTACTTTCTGAGTTTATACTGGAGCAGGCTTTTAGAGATGCCGAGCAAATCCGCGGCCTTTACCTGCACAAAGTCGGCTCTGGCCAGGGCGCGGCGAATCAGGGCCGCTTCCAGCTTATCCAGGGTGTCGGCAAGGTTTAATTCCACCGGCAGCATATCCAGGGCGTTTTTGAGCTGGGCTTCGTCATCCTTGACCTCGGGCGGCAGGTCCGCAACCGTAATGGATTCGCCGGACACCATGACCATGCAGCGTTCCACCACATTTTCAAGCTGCCGGATGTTGCCCGGCCATTCGTAGCCCGAGAGATAGTCCAGGGCCTCCGGAACAATCGATTTACGCGGCAGGTGGCCTTCTTCCGCGATTTTTTCCATAAAATGGGCCAGCAGCAGGGGGATATCTTCCCGGCGTTCGCGCAGGGGCGGCAGCTGCATATGCACAACGTTCAGCCGGTAGTAGAGATCTTCTCGAAAATTCCCCTTTTCGACTTCCTGCTGTAAATCCTTATTCGTGGCGGTAACCACCCGGATATCAACCTCTATTTCCTCTGAGCCGCCCACGCGTTCAAAACGGCGTTCCTGGAGCACCCGCAGCAGTTTGATCTGCATGTCGTGAGAAAGTTCGCCTATCTCATCTAAGAAGAGCGTGCCGCCGCTCGCCAGTTCGAAGCGTCCCCGTCGCATGGCTACTGCGCCGGTAAAGGAGCCTTTTTCGTGCCCGAAAAGTTCGCTCTCCAGCACGCCGGGGTTGAGGGCCATGCAGTTCACGCTGATAAAAGGCCCGCTTTTGCGCGGGGAGGCGAAATGAATGGCCCTGGCCACCAGTTCCTTGCCCGTGCCGGATTCACCGGAAATAAGCACGTTGCTTTTTGTCGGAGCCGCCTTGTCCACCAGGGCCAGCACATTGCGAATGCCCTTGCTTTTGCCGATGATCTGGTGCAGGCCGTAGCGCTCTTCAAGGCTTTCGTGCAAGAGGCGGTAGCGCCGGTGCACCTTGGCCAGTTCAGAAGCGTTCTGCACGGAAAGCAGCAGCTCGTCATTGGCAAAAGGCTTGGTGATATAATCAAAAGCCCCCATTTTCATGACATCCACCGCGCCCTCAATAGAGCCGAAGGCGGTCATGATCAGCACCGGAATATGCGGATAATCACGTTTGATGTGCGCGAGTACATCCTTGCCCGACAGGCGGGGCATTTTCATATCCGTGATAATGACATCCACCTCGGATTCGTCCAGAAAGGCCAGAGCCGCTTCGGGATCGCTTAAGGCAGTGACCGCGTACCCGGCATCAAGCAGCAGAAGTTCCAGCACCAGAAGATAGTTTTTTTCATCATCTATCAGCAGGATATGGGCTTGATCGTTCGTCATGGCTCACTCACAGATTGGAATTATTCCGGCGCAGTCCCGGATGGCAGGGCGGGCAGTTGCACCAGTACCTCCGCGCCTCCGTCAGGGGCATTGCCGAGCGTCAGGGAGCCATTATGGCTGCTTATGATGCTGTTGACAATCGGCAGGCCAAGGCCCGTGCCATCGTCCTTGGTGGTGAAAAAAGGATCCAGCAGCTGGGCCATGCTGCCTTTGGGGAAGCCGCCGCCGGTATCGTGAAAGCGCAGAGTGATGAAGTTTTCGGGCTCTTCGCTCCTGCCAAGCGTAATAGTGAGCGTGCCGGACGCGCCCATGGCCTGCACGGCGTTGCTCATGATGTTGTAGAAGGCCCGGTATAAAAAATCCCTGTCGCCCGGCACATGGAGCGGCTCATCCAAAAGACCCGCGCGCACCACGCCGATTTCTCGTTCGGCCAGATCCGGCCCGAGAAAGGTCAGGGCCTGGTTGATGACCTGCCCGATTTCCACCGGCTCCTGCCTGGGCTGACGGGGCCTTGCATAGTCCAGAAAATCGCTGACCGTGCGCGAAAGGCGTTTGGCTTCATCGTAGATTGCCTCCAGAACCCGCACGGTGCCGGGGTTTTCCCTCCCGGCGCGCTTGAGCAGCAGTTCGGCGCTGGAGGAAATGATGCCCAGCGGGTTTCTGATTTCATGCGCAATGCTGGCCACAACACGGCCCATGCCGGCCAGCTTTTCATGCTGGTGGAGTTCTCGCTGCAAGCGCTGGGCTTCGGCCATGCGCAGGGCGAGCGCAAGTTCCGCCCTGCGCACCAGCAGCATCAAAAGCACCATCAGCATGCCCGAACTGAGCAGGGTCACCCCCAGCACAAGTTGCTGGAAGCGTATGGCGTTTTTTATATCCCTGGTTATGTCCTGGGTAAACTCCAGCACGCCCATAAAGGGGCCGTCCGCCGTGGAAGAACTCACGCGGTTTTCAATGCGCAAGGGGTAGGTTGTGCGCATGCGAAAGGTCTCGGAAGCTAGAGAAAGGTGAAAAAAAGCCTGCCAGTAAGGAATGCCGTCCAAAATGTCATATATGGGGCCGTCTTCGATAAAAGCCCGCTCTACCGAAGGACTGGCCAGATCTGTTTTATCCCGCTCTCCAGCGTTGGTGGCGTAACGGACCATTCTGTTGTGGGAAAAAATACGGACATCATCCACGTTTAGGCCCTGGATGATGGAACGGACAACGCCGTCAAGGGCGCGGTACTGCTCTGGATTGCTCAGATCTACCCGCCCGAAAATGCTGACCGTGGGCAGGGTAAAGCGTCTGTATATCTGGTTGTTCAGGTTGTCGGCCAGCAGCAGGGCAAAACTCTGGCTTTTACTGAGCAGGGTCTTTCCGGCCATATTGCCAAGGTACAGGGCCACAATGACGGAAAGCGCCACGGTCAGGGTCATGGCTGCCCAGGCCAGGGAACGCACCACGCCGAAGCTGCGCACCTCGTCCCCGCTGTTTTTTTGCCTTGCGGGCGCGCTGGCTATTTTTTCCTTTGCGGCGCGCGCGTCTTTGGCTGCCTCTTTTCCCGCATCCGTCAGATTTTTGGGAGAAGAGTCCACTGTACCGAATCCGGCCCGGACCGGGGAAGAGGCGGGTTCGGGCTTTGCTCCCCCCGCCCCTTTGCCAGGGCCCTTCGGCCTGCTTGCGTCAGCGGCGTTCAGGACTGCTCCTTGTAGTCGCAGTGCAGGCAAACTGTTTTCACTTCTTCAAGAATCTTGTCCACAGTAAAGCCGAAATACTCGTACACGGCTGAACCGGGCGCGGATTCTCCAAAGCTGTGCATGCCGACCACCCGACCGTCAAGGCCCACATATTTTTTCCACCAGTCTTCCGCAGCAGCCTCAATGGCCACTCTGGCCCTGACCCCGTGCGGCAGTACGGATTCGCGCCAATCCCGGTCCTGGGCGTCAAAAAGCTCTGCCGAGGGCATGGAGACTACGCGCGCCCGGCGTCCCTTTTTCTCCAGGGCCTCAAAAGCGGCAAGGGCCAGGGAGACTTCAGAGCCGGTGGCGATCAGAATGATTTCGGGCGCGCCGCCCTTGCTTTCTTTAAGCACGTAGCCGCCCCGTGCGATATTGGCCAGGGTCTTGGCATCACGCTGAACAGCGGGAAGGTTCTGGCGGGAAAGCACCAGACAGCTGGGGCCGTTTTTGCGCCCGAGCGCCGCCTTCCAGGCCGCTGCGGTCTCCACGGCATCGCAGGGCCGCCAGACCTGCATATTGGGAATGAGCCGAAGCATGGCGAGCTGCTCTACGGGCTGGTGCGTGGGGCCGTCTTCGCCGACCATGATTGAATCGTGCGTGTACACGTATATCACGCGCTGCCGCATCAGGCTGGAGAGGCGGAGCGCGTTTTTGGCGTAATCCGCAAACACGAGAAAGGTGCCCCCGTAAGGGATGAAACCGCCGTGCAGGGCAAGGCCGTTCATAACGCAGGACATGCCAAATTCCCGCACGCCATAGGAAATATAGCGGCCGGAAAAATCCTCGCGCGTTATTGTTTTGGCTCCCTTCCACAAGGTGCCCACCGAGCCGGTTAAATCCGCAGAGCCGCCCAGCAACTCGGGAATGGCCGGAGCCGCGACATCCAGAACCTCCTTGGAGGAAATGCGGCTGGCCTTGGCCTCTCCGGCCTTTTGCAGGGCGGCCATATGCTCGCCAAGCACCGTATCCCAGCCTTCCGGCAGATCGCCCTTCATACGGCGGAGGAATTCTGCTGCGGCTTCAGGATAGGCGGCCGCATAGGCCGCGAAGCGCTCGTTCCAGCGTTTTTCGGCGCTTCTACCCTTTTTGCGGGCGTCCCAGGCGTTACGGATATCAAGGGGAATTTCAAAGGGCGGGTGGTTCCAGCCCAGCACCTTTCTTGTCGCCCTGATTTCCTCTTCTCCCAGAGGAGCGCCGTGGCTTTTTTCCGAGCCTGCCTTGCCGGGAGAGCCAAAGGCAATGGTCGTGCGGCAGCAGATCAGAGAGGGTTTGGCGCTTTCCTTCCTGGCTTTGGCAATGGCCTTTTTCAGCGCGGCGGCATCGTGCCCGTCTACTTCGGTGATGACCTGCCAGCCATAAGCTTTGAAGCGGGCCGGGGTGTCATCGGCAAACCAGCCTTTGACCGGCCCGTCAATAGAAATACCGTTGTCGTCCCAAAAGGCGATCAACTTGCCAAGCCCGAGCGTTCCGGCCAGGGAGGCAGCCTCATGGGACAGTCCCTCCATCATGCAACCATCGCCCATAAAGACATAGGTATGATGGTCAACAATGTCGTGCCCTTCACGGTTAAACTCTTCGGCAAGCATACGTTCGGCCAGGGCCATGCCCACAGCCGTGGCCACGCCCTGCCCCAGGGGGCCGGTTGTGGTTTCCACGCCCGGGGTCAGGCCGTGCTCCGGGTGGCCCGGTGTTTTGGAATGCAGTTGCCGGAAGGCCTTGATGTCTTCCATGCTTAAGGCATAGCCCGACAGGTGCAGCAGGGAGTACAGCAGCATGGAGGCGTGCCCGTTGGAGAGAACAAAACGGTCACGGTCGTGCCACTGGGGATTTTCCGGATTGTGTTTGAGAAAGTCGTTCCACAGCACTTCCGCCATATCGGCCATGCCCATGGGGGCACCGGGGTGGCCGGATTTGGCTTTTTCAACGGCATCCATGGACAAAACGCGGATGGCGTTGGCAAGTTCTTTGCGTGTGGGCATGAAAACTCCTTGGGATTTATGAAAAGAAAGGCTTATTGCCCTGCGCGCGCGCTTGCGGCGGCCCGTTCAAAAGCGCGCAGCCGTTCGGCATAGGGGGGGAAATTGAAAAAAGCGGAGCCTGAAACCAGTACGGATGCGCCTGCTTTGACAAGCTCCGGGGTCCTGTCCGGATCAATGCCTCCGTCCACTTCAATAAGGGCCTCGCTCCCGGCTTCGCGCAGCATGGCCGAGATGCGCCGTATTTTGTTCAGGCTTTGCGGAATGAAACTTTGCCCGCCGAAACCGGGGTTTACACTCATCACCATAACCTGATCAAGCAAATCCACAACGTTTTCCAGGGCGGAGACCGGGGTGGAGGGGTTGAGCGCCACACCGGCCTTCATGCCCAGACGCCGTATTTCCCGCAGGGTGCGGTCAAGGTGCGTTGAGGCTTCGGCGTGCACGGCCAGCAAGTCCGCTCCGGCATCGGCAAAGTCGGCGAGGTAGCGTTCCGGTTCGCAAATCATGAGGTGTACGTCGAAAAAAAGCCCGCTCGTCTTGCGAAGAGCTTTGATCACCGGCGCGCCAAAGGTGATGTTGGGTACGAACATGCCGTCCATCACATCCCAGTGCGCCCAGGTAATGCCTGCGTTTTCCAGGGCCTTGAGTTCCTGTTCCAGGCTGCCGAAATCGGATGACAAAAGAGAAGGGGAAAGAATCATGAGAAGCGCTTCCTCAGGAAGGTTCGGGGAGCTGCCCGCCTGCAGCGGGCTTGGCGCTTGTATCTGCGCGCAGTATGGAGGCCACCTCTTCCAGTTCACGAACAAGAAGGTGTATGGCCTCGCGCGAGGCCCGTACAGCGTTTGGAGAGGCCTTTGCCGGTATAGCCCCTGCCACAGCGGCATCGGCTCCGGGCTGTATAAAATTGTCGCCGCCCCTGCCGGAAGCGGCTGCTCCGGCGGCCTGGCCCGCCAGAAAGGCACTTCTGACCACGGCAAATAAAGGGAGCATGCCCTGGGCCGCAGGTTCCGGCCCGGTATTTTCGGGCGCAGCCCGCTCTTCTCCCTCTGGAGTTCCCGCTCGTTCCGGGGCAAAGACATCCCGCAGGGCGACAATACGTTCAAGTCCCGGCAGGTTATACTGGGAGCGCTGTCTCTGATCCGCCTGCCGGGCTGAAGGCAGAAACGGAACCAGGGCAGGGCTGTCCTGGACCTGCAGAAGCGGAGCGGCCCTGCGCTCCTGCCCCTCATGCAACGTTCCGCCGCCCGAGTCAAGTCTTTCGTCTTCCTGCTCCTCATCGGAGGCATCGTTGCCGCCTTCATCGCCAAGGCCGGAAAATTCGGAAAATACAGGGGGAGGCCCGTCCTGCGGGGCCTCTCTGCGCAGGGCCGAAGCCGGGCCGTAAACATATGTTACGCCGCGCGCCTTTTCTTCAGCCAGGGCTTTTCGGGCACCGCCGATGGTCAGGCCCCGGTCGTGCAGAAGATAGCGGATGCGCTCCAGCAGGGCCAGGTGCTCCTCGGTATACAGGCGCTGCCCTTTTTCCGTGCGCAAGGGAGCGATCTCGGGAAACTCCGTTTCCCAAAAGCGCAGCACATAGGTCTTGAGGTTCAGCAGAACAGCCGCTTCGCCTATTTTGTACGTCGTGGCCATCCAAGGCTCCTTGAGGGTCTGCGTATTTCATACCACAGACCAAAGGCGAACAAAAGAACCTGCTTTCGGATAAAAATGATATTTTTCCCGCAGGGTCACGGGCGGCACAAGTCTTCAGAGCGTTGGCCAGAGCAACTTTTACTCTTAGCTCTGCGCCAGCACAGAAACAAGAGCCCGTTGAATCCAACGCTGCGCGTTCAGGCTGCGATAGCTACGGAGAATCTCATGTGGTCTATTACCTACCTGTTGTGCAAAAACTTGTCATGCCAATAGGCGATGCCCTGGTCCCGGCTTTGCCCCTTGCCCTTGTCTTCATAGTCGGCCAGGGGAAGGCAGCGCGCGCCTTCCAGGGAAAGGAGACAGGAAGACCAGGAAAAACCTGCGCCAAAGCCGCACAGCAGGCAGCAACCGCGTTTCCCCCTTTCCGGATCGGCCGGGCTTTCCCCCTTGCCGCTTTTTGTTTCGCTGCCCCCCCACTGCTCGCAGATCAGGGCCGGGAGGGACGCGGCCCCGAGATTGCCGTAGCGCTCCAGCACGGAAAAGGGCGCTTTGGCTGCCGCAACACCAAGCTTTTTGGCTATGCTTTGCAGCATAAGTTTGTTGGCCTGATGCAGGAGCAGCCAGTCCACAGCAGCAGGCGGGCAAGCCGCCAGTTCAAGGTGTCGCTTGCAATGGGCGGGCACTTCGCCTATGCCGAAGGAAAACACGCGCATGCCGTCCATTCGGAGTTGGCCGTACCCGCCCAGGGTCCAGGGGTTGCCCTGTGCATCGCGGATCACGGCGTTATACGGCGCATCCGGGCCTTCTTCCGCACGGGGAGGAATGCGGCTGCCGCCGCCCGGAATCATGAGGGCCTCATGCCCGCGACCATCGTTTCCGGCCAGAAAGCTGATATTTTCCCCCTGACGGCGGGTGATAAGCGTGGCGCTGCCTGCATCCCCGAACAAGGGGGCGCTGACGCGGTTGTCCCGGTCAAGAAAACGCGCCTGCGTATCGCCCACTAGCAGCAGGGCCTTGCGGCACGCCCCGGAAGCGACCATGGAGCAGAGCACGAACAGGCCGTGCGTAAAGCCGGAACAGCCGGAGTTCATGTCCATTGCCGCGCAGGCCGGGGGCAGACCGAGCGCGGCCTGCAAAAGCGAGGCTGTGGCGGGCAGGGGATAATCCGGGCTTTGGCTGACGAAAAGCAGCATGTCCACATCCTGCCGGAAGGATTCGTCAGCCAGAAAGAGGCGTTCGGCAGCCTGAAGGCAAAGATCCGAGGCGCAGACTCCGTCCCCGGCAACGCGGCGCGAGCGCACCCCGCTTATGGCCGCAGCCTTGAGAGCCGCCTCCCGACTGCCGCCGAAATAGCGCAGCTCGTCCTCCATATCTATGCGATCCGGCGCAAGGACCGCACTTACCGCTTCAATGCCTACGCCGCGCAATACTGACAGAGCCATACTTGTTCCTCAAAGCCTATCTGTTCTCAAAAAGAAAGGCGAATAGCCATAAGCATGCCAAAGTCACGGCCAAAGGTCGAGAGAAAATGGAAAGGCAGCAGAGCAAAAGGCAGCGTCATCTGAAAGCGGAACAGGCAAGGCTACGATTTATATCTCTATGCCGCTTTTGCCAGTCGAGGATCGCTTCACGTCCAGGCTCCTGCTGTCCGTCCAGGCGTCTCATCAGGCGCTTGAGCCTGCTTTTGTAGACATATTCGGAAGGATCGCCGCACAGATCAAAGCCCACGAGCTTTCCCACGACCGCGCCCATCAGGGCCGCAATATGCCCTTCCTCAAAGATGCCCTGATCCCAGTTGGTCCGCGCAAGGGCTGGGCTCAGAACATCCTTGTCCAGGGAAAAATACACGCGCGAAAATGTTTCGGCGAGCGGTACAAAGGCCTCAATCAAGGCATTGGCGGAAAGAAAGGAGCGGCAACATTCTGCCCGGCGGATAAGCGAGAGCCAGTTCGCGCGTTTGTTCACGCTCCAGTAGACGAGTTTTCGCCGCAGCAAGGGGCTCAGGCGGTTTTCCCAGGCATGACGCCACGTGATGTCCGGCGAGCAGATGCCAAGCACATGCACCTGCCGGACACAGGGCAGGGCCGCCGCATGGGAAATCCATGATCCGCAGTGCAGCCCGAAGGCATAGCGCATGTTGTCCGGATGATTGTCGCAGACCACAAGATCAAAAGGCTCGGGCGCGCGCCGGGCCGTTTCCCGCAGCAACAGCAGGCTCAGGTGGTGAAAGTCGCCGCTGCCGGTGAGTACGCAGCCATAGCGTTTTGGCAAAAGCGGTGCCAGGTGCGCCTCAAGGGCCGCAAAGCGCCGCCATGAGCAGCCGAAGCGAATGTCTTCCTGCCAATCGCTAAGGGGGATGCGCGTCTCGCCGCAATCCAGGGGCAGGACCGAGGCATCGAAATCCAAAATGAGCGGCGGTGAACTCATTCGCCTTCCCTTTGGCGCACAGCGCGTCCGTCCGATTCAAAAAGGGGGCGCAGAGGAGCGAGCGCGCGCCGCAGAAAAGGGCTGCGCACCCAGACAAGGTGACGGGTGAAGGTGAACTTCGCCCCGAGCGCGGCCTTTACCTCCGGGTCGGTCCAGCCCGCCACATAGACCGAGCAGCCCCGCTGCAAGGCGATTTCCAGATTCACAAGCCAGCTCACGAAATAGAGATTCAATTCCCTGGCCTTGGGGTAGCGAAATCCTATATACTTGTCGATGAACAGCCCCTTATGAAGAAGGCAGATATTGTAGCCCGCCAGAAGGCCGCGATGCCGGTAGCAAATGACAAGGCCCCGTATCTCTTCGCTGTTCAGTAAGGCGCTGAAAAAGGAAGGAGTGAGCAGATCGAAGTGTATCCGACTCTGTTCATACACCTCCAGGTACATGGCGTACAGTTCCGCAAGAAAGGG
>DBDO01000161.1:0-1122 GCA_002293605.1 Desulfovibrionaceae bacterium UBA930 | reverse complement strand
CCTGCGGAGAGACGGGCGAAATAGTCTTCAAGATTGCTAAAATCCAGCGGCAGATAGGCCAGGGCTTGGCCTTCCAGCGCGAGAAAGCCCCGCTTTGTGGCGGCCCGGACCAGATCGTTCGCATGCAGGTTATCCTCTTCACACAGCAGGGGTGAGGCTTCCGGCAGATCTTTGATGATTGTCAAAGGCTGCGCATCGCCCTGCCGGTGCAGCAGGCCTTCCACCTCTTCCTCGGGCGTAGCGCCCTCCGGCAGGGGTGCATATTCGGTGATGGTGCTTCCGGCAAAACAGGCGGGAAAGTAAAGCCTTCGCAGCACTCCCGCGGCAAAAGGCAGGCGCGCAAGGCGCGCGCGCATGGCCGGGTCCAGGGTGGTCAGCAGATCGAAATCCGTAAAAAAGAGCGGCAGCCCCGCAGCGTCCCTCACACAGGCAAATCCCTTTGGCGGGTGCGCATAAAAAAGCTCGACAAAGGCCGAAGGCTCCAGCAGGTTGCGCATGTTCACAGGCTCTCCCCGAGCGCGGCTATAATGCGGGCGAAGTTTTCGTCATCCAGCCAGGGGCTGTTGGTGACCGTAAGCATTCTGTCTGCCAGATCCTCGGCATTGGGGCAGGGGGCAGCGCCATCCCTGAAGCAGGAGGACAGGAAGGCATAGCGCGGCAGGGTGCGCACAAAGAGCTTCGTCACCCCGAGGCCGGAGCGCCAGAGTTTGCCGAGCGCCCTGTCCCGTTGTTTTTTCCCAGGCAGCAACAGCATGTAGAAAGGCCAGATTCCCTTTGCGCACGCTGTAGAAGCCCGCCAGAGGGCCCTGCCCTCTGGACTCCCGCCAGGGGCCGTTCGTCCTTCGCAGAGCGAAGGCGAAGGCATCCAAAAGGGACTCTCCTGCCAGGGGGTGCGGGGGACGGAGTCCCCCGCATAAGGGAAGTCCGGAAAAGCGCCAAGCACCTGTACCCCCTCCAAGGCCAGCAAGGCGGGCAGGCGTTTTGTGGCGCGTTTTGCGCCGTCCTGAAGAAAGCCCGGCAGACGCTCCAGGGCGTTGGCAGCAACGCGCTGCCGAAAAGCGTCCAGACTGTGCAGAGGGATGTCCGCAAGCGAGAAGGCATCGCCCACGGCGGCCTCTTCTT
>DBDO01000088.1:2495-2788 GCA_002293605.1 Desulfovibrionaceae bacterium UBA930 | reverse complement strand
CCCTTTGTTCCCGGAGAGAGCCCCACACCTGTTTCCGGCAAATGCTTCGGGCCGGAAGAAATGGAAAGCCTCACAGAGGCCTCTCTTGATTTCTGGCTTACCACAGGCCGCTTCAACGATGCCTTTGAGTCGGCATTCGCCCGTGTTGCAGGCCGCAAATACGCGCTGACAGTCAATTCCGGTTCGTCTGCCAACCTTGTGGCGCTTGCCGCGCTATGCTCCCCAAAGCTGGGAGAACGCCGCGTAAAGCCTGGGGATGAAGTCATCACCACAGCCGTTGGTTTTCCCACAAC
>DBDO01000088.1:0-2466 GCA_002293605.1 Desulfovibrionaceae bacterium UBA930 | reverse complement strand
TGCCCGAACAGATTGAAGCGGCGGTGAGCGAAAAGACTCGCGCCATTTTTCTGGCCCATACCCTAGGCAACCCCTTTGATCTTGCTGAGGTATTGCGCGTAGCGAGTAAGTATAATCTTTGGGTGATTGAAGATGCCTGTGATGCGCTCGGCTCACGTTATCAGCTTCCTGACGAAACCGCCCCCCGGATGTGCGGGAGCTTCGGGCATATCGCCTGCTATTCCTTTTATCCGGCCCACCATATCACCATGGGAGAAGGCGGCGCAGTCGTCTGCGATGACCCTGAGCTCTACCGCATTGCGCTGTCCCTTCGCGACTGGGGGCGGGATTGCTGGTGCGCTCCGGGCAGGGACGATTCCTGTAAGCGGCGCTATCAATGGAAGTTTCCTCTCCTTCCGGAAGGATATGACCACAAGTATGTCTACTCACACTTGGGCTATAACCTCAAAATCACCGATATGCAGGCCGCTGTAGGGCTCGCCCAGCTTGAACGGCTTCCCGCCTTCACCAGAGCGCGGCAGGAAAATTTCCGCTGCTTGCATGCCATGCTTGAGCCCCTTAACGGAGACAAGCTCACCCTCCCCCAGGCGACTTCGGGCAGCCTTCCTTCATGGTTCGGCTTTCTCATAACGCTTGCTCCGGACATTGACCGCACGGGCGTGCTGGAATATCTGAACGCTCAAAAAATCGGAACTCGGCTGCTTTTCGCAGGCAACATCATGCGCCAGCCGTGTTTTGAGGGTGTGCGTCATAGAAGCCCGAACGATTTAACCGGCACGGACCAGATTATGCGTCATACCTTCTGGGTTGGATGCTATCCCGGCCTGCGCGAAGAGCACCTGCGCCATATAGCTACAAGTATACAAAACTATTTTAGGTAATAAGCACTGTGCCACAACAAAGCATCGCCCCCTTTATTTCCGATCTTGTCCGCATTTTCCGGTGTATGCCCGCCGGTATTCGTGCCGCTATCCTCTCGGTATTTGGCCAGATGGTGATCCTGGCGGTGCTGGAGGCATTGGCCCTCATATCCCTGTCGTTTATGGCCATGAGCGTGGGCTCGCCCCAGGGTGTGCTGGAATCTCCCACAGGACGAATGTTTGTACGTTTTGCGCCCTGGCTGCAGCCCTATCTGACCGATATGCGCAGTGTGGCCCTGATTAGCTCCACGACTGTGGTGCTGCTCACGTTGCTGAGAAATATCATGACGGCCCTGGTGGGCGCTACTTCCGGCCGCCTTGGCGAGAACATCAACCTCTATACCGGGGAGAAGATTCTGTATTACTACCTGTACAGTCCTTACCTGTGGCATTTGTCCGGCGACAGCACGGCCACGCTCCACTCTCTGGCCGGGCGGGGGCATCTTGGCAGCATGGTGCTCTGCCTGATGAATATTTACACCTACACCGTCATCTCCGTGGCCCTGTTTTTCCTGCTCATAGAGGCAACGCCAGGGGTCATTCTGGGGGCCTTGGCGGTGGTCTGGCTGTTGTCCTGGTCTCTGTATCGCGCCCTGAAAAACTCCCTCGACCGGGCGGGAAGCACGGTTGGGAAATACAGTGCGGAAGAAACGCGCACCACGCTCAATGCCGTGAACGGCATCCGCGAAGTGCTCATTTATCGCCAGCAGCCGGTATTTTTCAAAAAATTCGCGGATGCCTGCCGGGCTGGCGTCAACAGCCGGACTTTTTTGTCCATAGCTCCGCCTATCCCCTCCTGGGTTCTGGAGGTGGCGGCCTTCAGCACGATTCCCATTACGCTGTGGCTCATGGTTCGCCTGTATGATGCGCCCATGCCGCAGATTGCCGCTGTCCTGCTTATGATCATGCTGGCCGCGTGGCGCATTCTGCCCCTGTTCAACCGCGCGCTGGGTACCATTATGGCCGCGCGCGGCGCGCGTCCACTGGCCCTGAACTGCCTGGAGCGGCTGGAGTACATCGACAAAAACCCCCTTCCGCCGCCTCCGGTACCGGACGCGCACTTTCATTTTGAACGCGACATCACGCTGGAGAACATCTCATTTCGATACGCAAACGCGGCGTGTGACGCGCTGCATACTCTCTCTCTGCATATCCCCAAGGGCAGGCAGGTAGGCATTGTCGGCACCTCGGGCGCGGGGAAAAGCACCTTCGCGGGCATACTCAGCGGCCTGCTGCAGGCTTCTTCAGGAACGCTTCGCGTGGACGGCACTGCGCTCTCGCCCGAGGGACTTGCGGCCTATACGATGACGGTTGGCTATGTTCCCCAGTCCCCCTATATTATGGCCGGAACCATTGCTGAAAACGTGGCTTTCAGCCAGTGGGGAAAACCCTGGGATGCCGAAAAGGTAGCAGCGGCCTGTAAAATGGCCGCCCTGGATATTGTGGAAAAGCATGAAAAGGGCATTCTGATGCCGCTTGGCGATCGCGGTGCCGGACTTTCCGGCGGGCAGGCCCAACGGGTTTCCATTGCCCGCGCACTGTACGC
>DBDO01000173.1 GCA_002293605.1 Desulfovibrionaceae bacterium UBA930 | reverse complement strand
CGCCTCCGGCGACATGGACAACCTTAAAATCACCTTCGACGCGCTGGCCTCGCACGACATCACCTATGTGGGCATCATCCAGACGGCCAGGGCGGGCGGCATGGAGCGCTTTCCCCTGCCTTATGCGCTCACCAACTGCCACAACAGTCTTTGCGCCGTGGGCGGCACCATCAATGAAGACGACCACCTTTTCGGTCTGTCCGCCGCCAAAAAATACGGCGGCGACTACGTGCCCCCTCATGTGGCGGTCATCCACCAATATGTCAGGGAAATGCTGGCCTCCTGCGGCGCGATGATTCTCGGCTCGGACAGCCACACCCGCTACGGGGCGCTCGGCTGCATGGGCTTTGGCGAAGGCGGGCCGGAACTGGTCAAGCAGCTCCTGGGAAAAAGCTACGATCTGCCCGCTCCCGAAGTGGTGGCCGTGTACCTGGAAGGCGCGCCAAGGGCGGGCGTTGGCCCGCAGGACGTGGCGCTCGCCCTGATCAAGGCCGTGTTCAAAAACGGAAGCGTCAAAAACAGGATTCTCGAGTTTGTCGGCCCCGGCCTGAGCAATCTTTCCGTGGACTACCGTCTGGGCATTGACGTTATGACCACGGAAACGACCTGCCTTTCCTCCATCTGGAGCACGGACGGGGCGGTGCGGCAATGGCTTGCCGCAGTGGGCCGGGAAGCTGCCTTCAAAGAGCTTTCTCCCCTGCCCTCCACCTGGTATGACGGGCTCATCCGCGTCAATCTCGCGGCCATAGAGCCGATGATCGCCCTGCCCTTTCACCCCAGCAATGCCTGGACCATCAGGGAATTTCTGGATAACGCCGAAGACCTGCTCGCGGGCGTGGAAAAAGAGGCTGCCGCCATGCTGCCCAAAGGCGCGGCCCGCCCGAAGCTGCGGGAAAAACTGAAGAACGGCGTTTTCACGGTCGATCAGGGCATTGTGGCCGGATGTTCCGGCAGCACCTACGAGAGCATGCACCGGGTGGGGAGCATTCTCAAGGGCAAATCCGTGGGCAGCGGGGCCTTTGGCCTGTCCGTCTACCCGGCCAGCCTGCCCCAGTTTCAGGAAATGGCGCGCAGCGGCCTTGCCAGCAGCCTGACAGAAGCGGGCGTGACCGTCAAAACGGCCTTTTGCGGCCCCTGCTTCGGAGCTGGCGATGTGCCCGCGAACAACGCCTTTTCCATCCGGCACACCACGCGCAACTTCCCGAGCCGGGAAGGCTCCAAACCGGCGGAAGGGCAACTGGCCTACGTGGCCCTTATGGACGCACGCTCCATTGCCGCCACAGCCGCAAACCAGGGCCGCCTGACCCCGGCCACGGATCTGCCTGACGCGCCGGAAGAAAAACCCGTTCCCTACACCTTCAGCCCGCGCGTTTACGAAACGCGGGTCTACCGGGGCTTTGGCAAGGCAAAGCCGGAAACGGAACTGGTCTTCGGGCCGAATATAGCCGACTGGCCCGCCATGACGCCCCTGCCCGAAAATCTGGTGCTGAATGTAGCCGCAGCCATCTACGACCCGGTTACCACCACGGACGAGTTGATCCCATCCGGAGAGACCTCCAGCTACCGCTCCAACCCGCTTGGGCTCGCGGAGTTCACTTTATCAAGAAAAGACCCGTCATACGTGGGCAACGCCAAGCGCGCGCGGAAACTTGAAGCCGCCAGACTGAACGGCGAAAACCCGTTTGAAAAAGACGAGAAGCTCGCCGCCGCGTGGGGCGCGCTAAAAGAGAAGTTCCCCGCCGTAAATGCCGCCAACACAGGTCTTGGCAGCGCGATATTCGCGGTAAAGCCCGGAGACGGCAGCGCCAGGGAACAGGCCGCGAGCTGCCAGCGCGTGCTTGGCGGCGCGGCGAACTTCGCCAACGAATACGCCACCAAGCGCTACCGCTCTAACCTCATCAACTGGGGCATGCTGCCGCTCCTCTGCGAAGGCTCCCCGTTCGCGAAGGCGGATCTCGTGTTCGTGCCGGGTATCCGCCGTGCCGTGGAGGAAGAGGCCGAAAGCTTCCCCGCGTATATCGTCTCGGGCGGCGCCGTTAAAACCATTGAGCTCAGTCTTGGCGGGCTCACGGATACCGAGCGCGAGATAATCCTGCGCGGCTGTTTGATCAATTATTACGCCGCGAACAAGAAATAAAAGCAATATCGCTTTATATGGGAAAGCCTCCGCTATTGCGGGGGCTTTTCGCGTTAGATCCAGTAACACACGTGATAAAACGAACGTATAATTTAGTGTGGAGAGCCCTGTATAAACATAATTATTGCGGCGCGAATAAAGCCGTGTTGCAAAGTGGGAGAAATACATATGGCAACGATATCGGGAAAACTGGTTTACGATAGCGGCAGAACCTTTGACGGCAACGGCACGGGGATGGCGGGCGTGCCCGTGGTATTGCAGAGCCCCTCCGGCGGCAGAGCGGTGGCCGTCTTGACCGATTCAGGCGGCAACTACACCTTCACCGACGTTCCGGACGGCAATTATCAGGTGGTGGAAAAGGCAGACTTAGCCCCTAAGCCTTCCGCCTCAGGCAGCGCGAGCTGGAACTCGGCCGCGGCACAGCCCACGATCACCACCGGAGGCGTAACACCGCTCGCAAGGCCGGACGGAGCCCAGCCAAACCGTGTCGTATACGACACGGGCTCAGGCACGCCGACCCACATAGACGGCGTGGGGGCCACCACCTTGAATATTACTGTCTCCGGCGGCAACGTCAGCAATCAGACTACCGGAGACGGCCGGAACATCATCAGCAACGGCCCTGTTATCTACACGCCGCTTTCCCTGGGCGATTCCGCAAGCTATACGCAAAACCTTTTGACCTCGCTTGGAGAAAACGGCAGCTTCGGCACTTATCCGCAGGGCACCCCGGCTTCCACAAGCGAAGGAAGCGACCCGTTCCCGATC
>DBDO01000114.1 GCA_002293605.1 Desulfovibrionaceae bacterium UBA930 | reverse complement strand
GGCCTGCGCGTCCGCCTGTATGGCTCGCTTTCCGCCACCGGACAGGGGCACGGCACGGATCGCGCCCTTCTTGCCGGGCTGATGGGCTATGAGCCGACCTCCTGCCCGCCCGCCCTGCTCAATGATCTGCTCCGCTTGCCCTCAAAGCGGCGCGTGCTGCGCCTGAAAGGCAAAAAACTATCCCTGTCGCCAGACTGCATAGAATACGGCCCGGTGCAGCACGGCTTTCCCTACAGCAACACCCTGATCATCGATCTGCTGGATGCACCCTTCCCCCCTTCCTGCGGTGAGGCAGAAGAGAAAAAGGCCCGGCCCGCCGCATGCAATGCACAAGGAGACGGACGGCAAGCCGGAATCGATCCCTATGCCGGGAGCATCCTCTTCAGCAGGGAGTATTATTCCACAGGCGGGGGCTTTCTGCGCTGGCAGGGCCAGCAGGAGGAAGAGCGCGGCCACCCGGCCCACCCCTATGCGAGCATGAAAGAGCTGCTCCTGCGCCTGGAAGAACGCGGTCTGCCGCTGGAAGATCTCCTGCTGGAAAACGAGGCCGCCATTACAGGGGCATCGCATAGCAGCATCACGCAGCAACTGGACGCGCTGCTCGACCTGATGGAAGACACGGTACAGCGGGGCTGCCGGGAAAGCGGAGCCCTCCCCGGCACTCTCGGCCTCGCCCGCAAAGCAGGCGTGCTCTTTCGGCGCGCCCCCTCGCTTGGCAGCTTCGACCGTAAGCTATGCCTGCTCAATGCCTATGCCTTTGCCGCAGCGGAAGAAAACGCCGCAGGCAATATCATTGTGACCGCGCCCACCTGCGGAGCGGCCGGGGTTGTCCCCGCTGCCGCGCTCTTTTTGCGGGAGCACCTGCACCTGAACCGAAAAGCGCAGCGCAAAGGCTTGCTGGCGGCGGCGGCCACAGGCTTTATTGCCAAGGAAAATGCCGGAATAGCGGGGGCGGAACTCGGCTGCCAGGGCGAAATCGGGGTGGCCTCGGCCATGGCTGCGGCCATGCTGGCCGAAGCGCGCGGCTACGCGCCTGAAATCGTCTCCAATGCGGCGGAAATCGCCTTGGAACACCACCTGGGCCTGACCTGCGACCCGGTGGGCGGCTATGTGCAAATTCCCTGCATCGAGCGCAACGCTGTCGGAGCGGTCAAAGCCTACAATGCGGCGCTTATCGCCTGTAACGAAAACCCGGCGGCCCACCTGGTGGGCTATGACCAGGTGCTGCGGGCCATGGCCGAAATAGGGCGCGACATGAGCCACAAGTATAAGGAAACCTCCACAGGGGGCTTGGCCGTGTGCATGGTTGCCTGTTAGTGCCCCTTGGCAGACATCTGTTTGACATATGCTACAGTACTGTCACTGGGTGCACACAGGCTCAAGAAGTTTTACCTATGCCCACTGTTTCAACCTTCAACAACCGGAATCAGCGTGTACGCATTACGCGAAAGTTTGAATTTAATTGAAACATGACGCCTAAAGTTTTGCTTCGCATAGCCGATGTACTGGGTAAATCAAGGGTAAAATTAACCTTGCGCTTTTCATTTGTTTCCATGGGCTAATACTTGTCTATATAGACTTTGAGGAGCTTGCTATGAAAATAGACGCTTCATCCCAGAGCGCCATGTTGGAACTTTTTCAAAGCCTCAAGGCACAGATGCTTCCCGAGGAGCAATCGCTTGACCTCACTGCTGAAACATTGGCGCAAGTCCAAGCTGACCCTCTTAAAAAACAGATTGCTGCTTCCTCTTCGTCCAACCTTATGTCCCGCAATTTTTATGACTCGAACTATGAGCGCTCGGAAGATGTTCAGGCAAGTCTCGATGGCTTTACCCAGGAGAAATCTTTTGCAAATCAAATGAACTCGGTCATGGGTTCTCTTATCGCTACGGCTGCCCTATGGGACTTTGAAAGGAATTTTGGCGGAGCAGTCCCCATAGAGAATACATATGTGATCGGCCAGAGAATGGGGAACGCTGCCGGACAGGCTTTGGCTTTTGTCAAACGTGACGAAGAAGTGGAAAATTCCAGGGAAAACCTTGAAGATATCAAGGAAGACATAGAAGATCGCGCTCAGGAAGCTCTTTCTGGCGAGTCTGCTGCCGATGTTTCGCCCGATGGAGACATCAGGCCTGACGGTGAAGAATATGCGACAGGAACAGACGGATCGGGAGAGTACGAGATGGCAACTGGCGACAGTATACCCGCACCCACTCCTGATGCGCCCTTACCGCCAAGCTCTGGAAGCAGCGTCCCCCCCATTGAAAGCGCTGCCATCGGCATTCAGGAAGCTGTGCAACTGCCCACGGACATCACTGTTTAGCCATGTGCGCCCGGCCGGGCGCACGAACACTCACACTACTTCCAAGGCCTGCTGCATGCCGCGCAGCCTGTTGCGCCAGTCCCTGCCAAGGCGCTCGCTCAAGTAGGCGTTCTCGGCCAGGGCCGCAGCGTCCAGAAAGCCCGGCTTCTCTTTGGCCGCAGCGTGGTAAGCGTGGCGCAAAACCAGGGCATGGTCCACCCAGACCCCCCATCCGGCCTGGGCCGCCCTGTAAGACAGCCAAACATCCACGCCGTAGCCGAAAGGGTTTTCGCCCAGATCAAACCCGCCGATATCCTTGAGGCAGTCCAGACTGATGATCGGCGCGATGCCGTCAATGTAGCGCACCCGCGCGCACTGCGCGCCCGGAAGCGTGACCATCTGCGCATGATAGGGGTTGGCTGAGGCGGAAGGGGAATAGAGCCCCACCCTGCCCTTTTTTTCAAGCTGACAAAGGCGGGCCTTTGCTCTGGCCATATAGGGCGGTGGGGAAAGAAAGAGGCAGTCGTTATTGCAGAACCACAAATGCGTATAGCCTTTGTCCGCGAACAGCTCGGCGGCATACTCGAAGGCTCCGCCCCAGAAACGATTTTCGCAAAGACGCTCAAAGGCACCGGAATAGCCTTGCGGCGCGTTATTATCCAGCACATGGACATCCTGAGCGCAAAGGGGATCGCCCTCCAGAAACTGCCGGTGGATCGCGCCTGTCATGGCCGCGCTGCCGTAATGCAAAATACAGACGGCCAGACGCATGGCGGCTATTTGCCGTCCATTTTCAGCAGCTTGTCCAGCACATTCAGTTCAGCGGTAAAATTCACGGCGTCATTGCGCAAAAGCCCTGCATGCTCCTGCGCGAAGGCGCTCTCCAGCCGTTGCAGCAAATCGCGGCTGCGGGAAAGCAGTTCCGCCATTGCCGCATCCGCCCCGCTTTGGGGCGAAAGGCGGTTATACTCGTCCACAACCGTATGGGCCGCCTTCAGATAGCGGGAAAGAAAACGATCGCCAGGGGCCACATCATTCGGATCATCGCGCATGCAGCCTATGATGGCCTCGGCGGATCTGCCTATGCCCGCCACAGGAGAGCGGATGTCTTCCGGCAAAGGCGCGGCCTTGAACTGCAAGGAGCGGGCGCTTTGGGCAAAGCCGTCCAGCCGCAGCTCCAGCGGAGATTTTTCCCGCGCGGGCCGGGCCTTGCGCACGCCCTCCAGCCGCTCATATAGTTGCTGGTTCAACGCGGAGAGCCTTGCCTCAAGCTCCTTAATCCGCCCCTCCCCGGAATGCGGGCCGGTCAGGGCCGTCAGGTCCACAGCATTGGCCAGCGCGCGAATCAGGCCCTCGTCATCCCCTGCCAGCTCCGATCCGCTGTCCAGAAGCAGCAGGCTTTGCTTTTCCAACTGCGCGGCCCCGATGCGCAAGCTCTCCGGCAGGCTTGCCGAGTCCAGCTTCGCCCGCAGTTTTTTACAAGAGGCGCGCAGCAGCCCCTCCCGAATGCTCGGCCCGCGCAGCCTGCCGTAGATCCGCGCCCCGAAATATCCGGCAAGAACGAACAGGGGAAAGGTCCAGAGCGGGCTGGCCGCAACGCTCACAAATTTCGAGGCTATGATGTAGGAGAGAAGGCCCGCGAAAAGAAGCGGAAGGTTCAGCCATTCCCAGCCCATTTCCCGGCGCAGGGCCAGATGGCAAAGCCAGGCGGCAAAGCCGCCCCAAAAAATAGTAAACTGCCAGGGCATGCCCCAGAACGTCCAGCAAAGCGCCAGCAAAAGGCCCGCAGCAATCGGCAGGGCGCGTTTGGAAAGCTCCTCCGTGCCGGACAGCGGAACAAAGCAGACCAGCCCGGCATACACCGCGAGCCAGCCGGTGAAGAAACCGGCCACGCCCTCCAGCGTGGCCGCGACCAGCAAGGCCGCCGCCATGCAGCCAAGATGCAGGACGATCAGCCTCACAATCCGCATTGCTGTGGAAAAGCCATAACCCACCAGAGATCGTAACAAAGAGAATTGATCGTGCGTTGCCACAGTGCTCCCGCCGGGTTATTTGTTGAGAAAAACGCCGCCCTTGCCTTCCATTTGCAAGAGCTTGTCCAGCACATTGAGTTCGGCTGTAAGGTTGACAGCGTCATTGGCGAGCAGGTGTTCCGCTTCCTGTATAAAGGCCTTCTCCAGGCGTTTGAGCAGTATTCCGCTTTTTTCCAGCAGGGCGGCAACGCTTTGCGAAGAGCCCTCCCTGTCCGCAAGGCGGAGGCATTCGTCAACAATGCCGTGCGCGGCCTTAAGATAACGGGAGAGAAAGCGCTCCCCTTCCGCCACATCGCCGGGGTCTTCCCGCATGCAGGCCAGAATATTCCCGGCAGATACGCGGATGCCCTCAAGAGAAGCGTGCAGTTCCCCAGGCAAAGGCCCGGCCTTGCGGACCAGATCCCTTGCGCTGGCGGCAAAGCCCCCGAAGCGCCCATCCTCTTCCTCCGGCTGCCTTGCCAAAAGCGCGCCTGCGCCCCTTTGCAGGGCCTCCTGCACCGCCTCAATCTGCTTGCCAAGCGCCTCCAGGTCAGGCCGGGGGGTATTCGGCCCGGCCTTCCCGAGCGAAGCACTCAAGTCCAGCGCAGCCAACGCCGCCTCCCCCATACGCCCCGCAGCG
>DBDO01000235.1:2826-7841 GCA_002293605.1 Desulfovibrionaceae bacterium UBA930 | reverse complement strand
GAATTTCTGACTCAGGACACTAGGTTTGCGGCAAAAGCGCCTGTATTTTTGCGATCACCCTGGCTTTGTTGGGGCGAAAGTCGAAGCGGCAGAGACGCTCGTACAGGGGGCGGCGCACGCCGGGCTCAAGCAGGCGGGAAAAGGCGCGCAGTACCCTGTCCGGGCGAAAATTCCGCATAACACCAAGATATAAGAAGCCGTTACGCGGACGGGCAAAGGTATGCATGTCTTCGCGCTCATGGTGGGCGAGCACGATGGCCGGAATGCGCATGTGGGCCAGTTCGTAAACCGTTCTTCCGGCCGAGCACAGGGCGATATCCGCCCCCCGCATTTCCTGCGACATGACGTTGGTGGCATGGGTAAAGGAGAGCAAGGCCGCGCCGGGGTCCAACTCCCCTATGCGGGCCTCCAGTTCTTCCTTGTGCGCGTAGCCCGGCCCGGCGACCAGGCTGAGGGCTATATTCCGCTCCCGGCAGCAGTCGAAAATGCTGTCCAGGGTTTTGCGGGTGAAGTCCGAAGCATCGGCCCCCCCAAAGGTGATCAGCGCCCGCCGCACTCCAGGGCGAAAGGCATTGGGCTCGGCCTGGAGAAACTCGTCACGCAGGCAGAAATACCTGTGCCCGTAAAGACGCCCCTGACGGTCCTCGCTTTTGCTTTCGTACAGGGCGTTCACGATCAGGTCGGCCAGTTGCGCTCCCTCTCCGTCATCTTCAAAATTGACCACAGGCAGACCAGCGGCCTTGAGTGCGCCGACATAGGCGGCATCGGTGTTCAGCATGTCGTTGATCACCAGATCGGGCTTTTGGGCCAGCACGGCCTGGGCCAGCCCTCCCTGGCCGGGCTGCATGCTCACCGGGTACTGCGCGGCAATGAAATCAAAGGCAAAGGGCTCGCTTTCGCGCGTGAGCAGAAAGCTGATGCTGAAGGCCCGCAGTTCGCGGGCCAGCATCAGCGTTCGATAGACGTGGCCCATGCCAATGGCAGGGTAGCCCGCAACCACGAAAAGGATGCGGGCAGGCAAAGGGGAGGCCCCGGTATGTGCTGCGGGCATGCTACTGCCCATGCGCTTTGCCGGAGCGCTGCGCATCCAGAACCGCCCTGGTGGAGGCGAGCATGTGCTCAAACTCCTCCGGTGTGAGGCAGTGCTGGAAGGGGAAGGAAATCATGTGATCGTAAAAATCGTCCCCATTCGGGCAATTCGCTTTGCCAAAGCCCAGTTTCTGATAGAGGGGGTAGCGGTTCAGGGGGCAGTACTGCACCACGCATTTGACGCCGTATTCGTAAAACATGCGCCGGATGAAATCATCACGCCGCAGGGCCGTGCCGCGCATGCGCGCGGGCAGCAGGTGGTAGTTGTGGCGCAGGGAATCCACACGGTGAAATTCCAGCTCCGGGTAGTCATGCAGGGCATCGATAAAGGCCAGGGCTCTGGTCCGCTTTTCGGCATTGATGCGCTCTACCCGCTCAAGCTGCTTTAGGCCAAGGGCGCATTCCACCTCGCCTATGCAGTAGTTGTTGGGCCACAGGCGCTGGCCGTCAAGCTCGGGAAAATCCACATCGCCCATGGCGGGAATCCAGTAATCGGGCCTGCCCTCCGGACCGGCGGGAAAGGCGCGGTGCCCGTTATGACGCAGCATGGGGATAAGGGCGGCGTAGCGCTCGTCTTTTACCGTGAGCATGCCGCCTTCGCCCAGGGTGGTCAGATTTTTGTGGGAATGGAAGGAGAACACGCCGAAATCACCGAAATTCCCGGCCTTAACCCCGTCCAGTTCCGCGCCGATGGCCTGGCAGGCGTCCTCCAGCACGAGGATGCCATGCTTTTGGGCCAAGGCCATGATGGCGGGCATATCCGCCACATAACCGTAGAGGTGCACAACGATGATCAGCTTTGTCCTCGGCGTGATCAGCGGGGCGATGCTCTCGGCGGTGATAACGCGGGTTGCGGGGTCTATATCGGCCCAGACCAGTTTGGTTCCGTATCTGGCAAAGGGGTAGGCGGAAGAGGTAAAGGTATGCGAGGGGATGATCACCTCGTCCCCTTCCTTAAAAAAGCAGAGCTGGGCCGCAACTTCCAGGGCCGCCGTGCCGTTCATCATGGCAAAGGCGTGCGCAGCGCCGTTAAAGGCACAAAAGCCCTCCTGAAAGGCATTTTGAAAACGCCCCTGCGTCAGGGGGTCGGCCGTGCGCATGGCCTCGACCACAACCTGGATTTCTTCTTCCGTATAGCGCAGGGCCCGTCCGCTGAAATTGACTTGCATAATGCAGCCTCGATTACATGGATTTGAATTTGGCGATAAGCCGTTCTTTGGTCAGAATATCCCGAAAAGCCGGGCCAAGCGCGTTGGTCAGCGGTTTTTCGTGCACAATGGAGCCTGCGTACAGGGCTTCGTACTGCTCTTCCGTCAGCTTTTCGCAAATGCCCTTGGGCAGGTCAATGCTGTGCCGGGAGAGCATGGCCGTGAAGGCTGCATACTCCTCCGGGTAAATCTCTTCAAGCACGCTCAGGGCATAGCAGTTGGCCTTGCCGTGCGGCAGGTGCAGCACAATGGACAGCCCGGCGGAAATGGGGTGCACCACGCCCACGTTGCCTGCGGCCATGCCCCCGAGGTAGGAGGCCACGGCCATGCGCTCTAAATTGGCTTCGCTCATCATGTCCTCCGGGCCGAGAAAAATCTCCCGGCACAACGAGAGCGCGCTTTCGGAAAGATGATCCACAATGACGTTGCGGTAGCTCCCCCGCACGGATTCAAAGCAGTGCATGTAGGTATCCATGCCGGTAAAGAAAAACTGCTCTCTGGGCACGGTGCGGGACAGCGCAGGGTCGAGCAGGAGTTGGTCGTACATGGTAAAGTCGCTGTTCATGCCCAGTTTAAGCTTGCGACGCTGGTTGGTCAGCACGCAGGTGCGCGAGCACTCGGCCCCGGTGCCGAAAAGCGTGGGCACGCCGATTTTATAGGGGGCCGGATTTTTGACCAGTTCCCAGCCCTGGTAGTCTTCGGCCTTGCCGGGGTTGGTAAGCAGATTGCCCACAGCTTTGGCCACATCCAGCGTGGCACCGCCGCCAATGCCCACAATGCAGCAGGGCGCGCGACCGGCAAGGGCCTCCCGGCTTTTGTCCGCGAGCGCATCGACATACTCTACCGCAGGCTCGCGACTCACATCCACAAAAAACACACTGTCATCGCTCTCGGCCGGGAGCGTTCCCAGGTGCTCCGTATTGTGAAAAAAATGATCAATGAAGAAAAGCGCCGGGCCCTGCACGGCTTTACGCCGGGCCTGCACAAGGCCGCCCAGCTGCGCAAAAGCGCCAAAGCCGAGCAGGTAATAAGGCACGTTTTTTGTGTTGCGGGTGACAGACATATGGCAATCCTCGTCCTGATTATTTAGAAGGCATTTCATAATGACTTATGGAATGCCTTCTAAACCGGCATAAGGAAGGAGCCAGGGAATGTCAATGTGCCTGCGCGAAAATGACTGCCGTGCATAGGCCTTGGGCACTGGCCCGGCTCGCATGGCCGGGGAGGGCGCACAGGGGGATATGCAGGTTTAGAGTTTTCTTAAAATCTTTATTGCCAAAAGTTGTTTCTCTATGTAGCATACACAATATATTTTGTAAGTGGTTGTTTGTCGGGGTTAGCCCCCATGTACCCGTTTTTGTAAGGAGAGTTCTATGACTAAAGCGGATTTTATCGTTGCCTTGAAGACTGCCCTTCCCAAAATATTCCCTACCAAGACCTCTGCGGAAAAAGCCTACATCACCTTTTGCAAAATTCTCGCGGACGCCGCAGTGTCGCAAGACGGCGTGCGTCTGCCCCGTATCGGTACCTTCACCATAACCCATCGCGCCGCCCGCACCGGGCGCAACCCTAAAACCGGGCAGGCCATTCGCATACCCGCCCGCAAGGCCGTTAAATTCACTCCGGCCCAGTCCCTGGCCGACAGAGTGACGCAGTAGCGGTCTTTTACGCTGGGCGCGGACAGCCCGCAGACAGCGCGGGGGCGAAGCGGCGTGATCATAAATTTTTTGCCCTGCCCCGCTTTGCCCCCGCATAAAAATCTTCCTTGCCTTCCCCTGAAGCTTTTGCTAGAAACACCTCTTCACGCGGAGAGGTGTCCGAGCGGCCGAAGGAGCACGACTGGAAATCGTGTACACGTGGAAGCGTGTCCAGGGTTCAAATCCCTGCCTCTCCGCCAGAAGCGTCAATAAAGCGCCGGGTTACGATGATGTAGCCCGGCGCTTTCGCGTTGTCTGGCGGCGATGCGCCGATGCATGCATACCTCCGTGCCACAAAGCTGCCTTGCCACCTTGACATGATATCAAAAAACAATATCATTCTTATATGAAAGCCAAGCACCAGAAAACGCTACACCTGGTTTTTCAACGCCCGGTTAGCGGCTCTGTGCGTTGGGCGGATATTGAAGATCTCTTTACGATGCTTGGCGCGGAAATATCCGAAGCGGAAGGTTCGCGTGTTTGTGTCAGGCTGTTTGAGGATCGGCGGGTGTTTCATCGCCCGCACCCTTCGCCGGATACAGATAAGGGCGCAGTAGCGAGTATCCGTAAATGGTTGGAAACTAATGGGGTGAAGCCATGAGAAATGTAATGGAATTTGACGGCGGCTATAAAGCCGTGATTGCATATGACCCGGAAATCGAAATGTTCCGTGGTGAATTTGTCGGCCTGAACGGCGGCGCGGACTTTTATGCCAAGGACACAGAATCTTTGAAGCGGGAAGGAAAAACTTCTTTGGATGTGTTCTTGCGGATGTGCGAGGAAGACGGTGTATCGCCCAAGAAGCCGCAGGGCAAGTTCGCACTCCGTCTAGACCCGAACACCTACTATGAGGCTAGCGTTGCCGCCGCCGCTGATGGGGTCAGCCTGAATCAATGGATTTCGCAAACGGTGCGGGAAGCCGTGCGGGGATGAGATGATAACACCACGATTTTTTCCTTTTGTAATACCTCCTGCAATTCTCCTTGCCTATTTGACTTAGGGCCGAATTACGTCTAAATTT
>DBDO01000235.1:0-2812 GCA_002293605.1 Desulfovibrionaceae bacterium UBA930 | reverse complement strand
TATGTAAAAGCCAATTCCGCCAAGGTGCTGGAGCGGGTAAACACCTGTGGGCCTATGGTTATTACCCAAAATGGCGAAGCGTCCGCCGTCCTTATGGGTGCAAAAGATTATGAGCGCCTGACCGAGGGCATTGCCTTGCTGAAAATTCTTTCAATGGGAGAAAAAAGCATTCAGGAGGGAAAAGGCGTTCCGGCAGAGGAAGCGTTTGCGCGCATCCGCGCCAGAATAAAAGAGGTCAAAGCCAATGGCTGAAGTGATTCTCACGCCCGAGGCTATCGAAGATATTCTCGAAATATACGCTTACATCCTTGAGCGTGATGGAGAGGAGCGGGCCGAGGTCATTCTGAACCGCTTGGAAAAGACCGCCTACAGCCTTGATACCCTCTCCATGCGCGGCAAGTTACCCGAAGAACTTGTTCCTTTCGGCTATAGAAAAATCCGTGAGATACAAGAAACGCCTTGGCGTATTTTTTATCGAACTGAGAAGCATGAGGTATTTGTTCTGGCCGTTCTGGATGGCAGACGGGCAATAGCGGAGTTGCTGCTGGAACGGCTGGCGCGGTGAACCTTATAAATAGAGGCAATGATGATAAAATTTGCGGACATAAAGGCAAGGCTGACAGGGATAAGTTGCCCTTTTTTTGGTATTTCATGGACTCCACCTCAACCCGAGTGCGCCACAGCTAAAAAGATTCTCCGTTTTCTTGAAGATCGCCGCGTTTTATATGTCCCAAGTGAAATGGAAGTGCCAGACCATTGTGTACATTCTGTGGTAAAAATTCGTGAATTTCTTACTTGTGAGCTTCAAGCCCTTCCGGAAACCTCAGAGCTTTTTGGCTATGTGAAGGCCATGCGTATAGCCTGTAGGAAATTTCTTGAACGGATGCAGTGTGAAGAAAGGGATATTCTCACTCATGCTGGTCAGTGGGGGCATTACGCAAGTTGGCATTTTGCTTCGGCGCTTGGGGAAATGCGAGGAACTTTTGGTAACATGGTTGCTCAAATGGTTGCGGCCTATGGTTTAGATGTGGAAAGCGACCTTGCCTCTATTCTTCCAGGTGAAGAAAAAGCGGAACATGGGGAAAAGCAGGGCAGGTTTCGTGATCGGTGAATCCGTACATACCGCCGTACATACTTCCTCGCTGAAAATGGAGTTTCCCGGCTTCCGCACCATCCCCCCGGATGCAGTATTCCCAAGGCTTTTCAGACACGGCTGACCCGCCAAAAACACCCGGTTCCGACTGGAAATCGTGTATACGTGGAAGCGTATCAAGAGTTCAAATCTCTTTCTCTCCGCCAGAAGCGTCAATAAAGCGCCGGGTTACGATGATGTAGCCCGGCGCTTTCGCGTTGTCTGGCGGCAACGACAACGGTTCCAGCCGTAGCCTTTGACGTTTCGTAAATACAAAAAACACAGGCCGAAACCCCAGTTGCGCTGCGATTGCGTCAAGCCTAATAAAATTCATTGTATAAAAATATTCATAATAATATTATAGTTATATTATTTGTTCAAATCTCTTCCTCTCCGCCAGAAGTTACATAAAGGCTTGGGTTGCGATGAAGCGCCCAAGCTTTTGCCTTGTCTAGCAGCAGTGCGCTTTTTTATGTATGCCTTGCCAAAAAACCGCCAGTTCCCTTATTCGGCACTCAGATCCTATATGCGAATAACTTTATGGGCCGTTGCCATGCTGGTCACCACATCCAGCATATTGGTCGTTTCTCCTACCGCCTTTTTGCCGAGCAGGCCAAAATGCTCAAGGCAGGCACCGCAGGCGAGAACGCCAACGCCGGATTTTTCCAGCTTTTGCAGTTGTTCCAGTACCGGGCTGCCTTCAGCGGCAAGAGTAACGCCCCCGTTCAGAAGGATAATCCGCCAGAGCGCGGAACCCATTTCCGGCAGGGTACTCAGAAAATTTTTCATCAACTTACCGCCAAGTGCGTCATCGCCGTTGCCGAAAACAGGAGCGGCAATCAGTACCAGCGTACGCAGATCTTCCGCAAGGGCGGAAGAGGCCTGAGCTTTCGGGGCGCTAGCCTTGCCCTCCCCTTCTCCAGCTTCGTCCGTATGGGCGAAAACGCGCCATAGCCCGCCTTCTTCTGTGTGCTCAACCGCGTAGCCCCTGCTGCGCAAAAAACGGCTGACGTTTTCCAGGGCCGCCTGATTATCCACGGTAACCTCCAGATCAGAAGGACGGGAGGCCTTCAACAGCTCAAGCAGGGCCATGACCGGCTGCGGGCAGGGCCTGTTCTGACAATCAATATGTATGACCTTCATGATTTTCTTATTTCCTTTTGTTTATGGCCCGGTGTTTGTGGGCGCTCAGTTTCCGAGAGTCAGCATGCGCAAACCCGGAGCTGTAAGCTTTTAGAAAAACTACATATTTTCTTAATGTCTGTTACCACAAAGAGCAGTTTTGTTCTCTGGCAAGCAAAAAAGTCTTTTTATGGGAGGAGTGTACTTTTACGGTACTCGATTGGAATAAAAAGCCTTTTTAACGCAGCCAGAGGGCAAAAGGGCCTTTGTGGTAACAGGCCCTAGACGATATGCAGCCGAGGGCCNNGTATCGCCGCTTTGCGCAAGAATGGCCCTGGCCGCGTCCAGATCTTTTGGATCAAGGGCCATAAGTATGCCGCCCGAGCTCTGCGCGTCAAAAACAATATCCAGCCGGTAGGGGTCTACGCCGGGCCGGACAAGGGTGTCGCCCATGCGGTAGCGCTTGTTGGCGTGGCTGCCTGCGGGCAGCAGGCCCATTTCGGCCAGTTCCAGAACACGGGGCAGCAGGGGGAGGGCCTCGGCCTCAATACGCACGCT
>DBDO01000067.1 GCA_002293605.1 Desulfovibrionaceae bacterium UBA930 | reverse complement strand
CCTCTTCGGGCCTGCCCCCTGAGGGAAAAACCGAGCAACCCCGCCAAACGGAAAAAATCAGCGTTTCCTCACTGTAGCGAGCTTTTTGCGCACTGCCTCAATATTATTGGGCTTGCGCTGGATGGATTCCGTATAGCCTTTTATCGCTTCTTCTTTTTTGCCGAGGGCCAGGGCGATGTCGCCGTAGTGTTCCCACATGGTAGGGTCGTCGCCGCCGAGGCTGATGCAGCGGGTAATGTTTTCCCAGGCTTCGGCAAAGCGCCCCAGGCGGTATTGCGCCCAGGCCAGAGAGTCTACGATGTAGTCGGCCTCGGGCCGCTGCTCGTGGGCGGCGCTCACCAGACTGAGGGCGCGCTCCAGATCTTTGCCTGCATCGGCAAGGCTGTAGCCCACATAGTTGAGGGCCTGATAGTTGTTGGGGCTGATTCGCAGGAGGTGCTCCATGGTTTGCATGGCCTTGTCTTTTGCGCCCGCTTCGTCCTGAACGCTGCCGAGCGTGAACAACAGCTCTTCATCATCGGGGTATTGCTTCAGGGCCTGCTCAAGCAGCGCCTCGGCCTCCCCAGTTTTTTTCTGCCTGACCAGGGCATAGGCTTCCAGGCCCCAGAGTTCCTTGTGCTCCGGGTAGCGTTTGCGCCCCTCAAGGGCCATGCCGTAGGCCTTGGCATAATCGCCCGCAGCTATGTAAATGCGGGCCTTTTGCTGCAAGGCGGAAGGGTACAGGGGGCTGGAGGGCGTGATGCCTTCCAGCGGGGCGAGGGCCTCAAGAGGGCTTTGGGCGCTTTCCTGCCGAAGCATGGAAAGGATGACGGCCAGCTGATCCGGATCGCCCCCTGCCAGTTCGGCCTGTTTCAGGAGCGCTTCGGCCTCCTTGCGGCAGCCCGCATCGGCAAAGCGCAGCGCGGCCTGAATGGCGGTCTGGGCCGAGAGCGGAGCCGCGCGTAAGGCTTGCAGAGCTTCGGCGGGTTTTTTACGCTCCAGAAGCAGCATGGCGATGCGCAGGGGAGCTTCGCCCTTGTCCGGAGAGAGGGCGGCGGCCTTGCGGTAGGCCCCAAGGGCTTCATCAAATTCTTTTGCGCGTTCGTGCAGCGTGCCGAGTTCCAGCCAGAAGGCGGCGTTGTCCGGCTCTTTTTGCAAAAGTTCCCGCACAATGGCCAGGGCTTCGGCTGTGCGGCCGACTGTGGCGAGAACGCCAACGCGGAAGAGTTCGGCTTCAGCAGAGAGGTCTGTTTTGGGCAGGCGGGAGAGCAGGGCATCGGCCTTTTGTTCCTGGCCGCTGTTGATATAGAGGCGAACCAGTTCCTGCATGGCCTCCTTGTCGCCCGTATGCTCTGCAATGTGCCGCTCCAGCAGTGCAACGGCTTTGGCGTTTTGGCCCGCTTCGCTGTATGTGGCAGAAAGGATCAGGGTGAGCAGGTTGTCGGCCGGGAATTTTTGCAAGCCTTCGAGCGCGGTTGTCCGGGCCTCGGTAAAATCGCCGCGTGCCAGCATGATGGTAGCGCTGTCCTGATATACCTCACGGGAGGGGTCGAGCTTCAGCAGGGCCGCAAGGGCGATGGCGATTTCCTCACGGGAGTCTTCGGCAATGCCTTCCGTAAGAATCAGATAGTAATAGAGGCGCTGGGCTTCCCGGCTCAATTTCCAAAGAGAGGGGTCGATGCGCCGCGCTGTCTCCGTACCGGAGGCCCTGCCCTGCCGCAGTGCTGTATCAGCGGCACATGCCTCATGCCCCCGCAGCATAAGGCCGAGGCAGATAAGGGCGGCAATGGCTGTCCGCAGGGCTGTTGACAAAGTGATGCTGGCGTGCTGCGTCATATATACCTGGAGCTTTTTGATAGGAAGAGCACGAAAAATGGAGGCCTCAGAGTCCTGTGTCCCTTCAGGGGTTGATCCAGTCCCGCGAAAAATCCTTGATGTTCCTGAACAGGTGATCGCGCACCTTTTGCAGCAGGCGCGCTTCGATCTGGCGCACCCGTTCACGGGTTATGGAGAAGCTGTCGCCTATTTCACGCAAGGTCACGGGATCGTCCGAAAGCAGGCGGCGTTCGAGAATATACTGTTCCTTGTCGTTCAGGGAGGGCAGGAGCGATTGCAAGCGCTCGCGCACCAGATGGGATATTTCGCCATTGCCGAGCGTTTCTTCAATGCCGGGCCCGAGCGCGGGCAGGTAGTCCATGCGCGAAGCCCCGCCCGAATCTTCCTCGTTAAGCGGCGCATCAAGCGACATGTCGGAAGAATCCAGCCTCTGCTCCATTTCCACAATCTGTTCCGGCGTGACGTTGAGCCGTTCGGCCAGCATGGCGGCGTCCGGGTCATAGCCCTGGGCGACAAGCTGCTGGCGCTCTTTGTTCAGGTTATAAAAGAGCTTGCGCTGGGTCTGGGTGGTGCCGATTTTGACCATGCGCCAGTTGTCCATAATGAACTTGAGAATATAGGCCTTGATCCAAAAGGTCGCATAATAGGAGAACTTGATCCCTTTTTCCGGGTCGAACTTGCTGACAGCCCGCACCAGACCGACATTGCCCTCCTGCACCAGATCCAGCACGCTTTGCATCCAGCGGCGCTGAAAATCCATGGCAATGCGCACCACCAGCCGCAGGTGGGAAGATACCAGCCGAAAGGCGGCGTCAGGGTCGCCCGTATCCCGGACCCGGCGGGCCAGTTCCACTTCCTCTTCCGGTTGCAGCATGGGGAAGCGGTTGATCTCGCGCAGGTACATGTGCAGGCTGTCTTTGGCGCGTTCCGGGGGGTGCCGGGTAAACAGGGCGAGCGCGCCGGGGCCTTCGTCAGATACGGAAGGCAGAGTTTCGCCCGGATCGGGATCATCTGCCAGCAGCAGGGGCAGGTCTTCTGAGAGCGCGTCGGAAATTTCTTCTTCCAGCGGCTCCGGGTCGGAAGGGCTTTCCTCCTCGTCCGGCAAAAGGGCATCGCTCTCTTCAGAAAAGCCCTCGGCAGAAGCGGGGCGCTTCTTGAGTCTGGGGCGGGGGGAGGCTTTGGCGGCCTGCGCCTTTTCCGGCTTGGGGGTCTGGGGTGTTTTTACCATAGCTGTTTTAGTGAAGAGCTGTTCCAATCATGCCAGTATAGAGTTTTTATTTGTTCTTTTCAATGTTTTTCAGTAAATCGAGGATGTGGGCGGCTCTTCGGGTCAAAAGCGTCTTGAGGCCGCAGCATGTTCCCCAAATGAATATACCGCCGAAGGAGCCCTCTGTGTCGAACTTTCGCGAAACATTGCTCTCGGGACGCCGTTTGCTTTTTGACGGCGCTATGGGCACCATGCTTCAGGCCAGGGGGCTTGCCCCAGGACAGGACCCGGAAAGCTTTTGCCTGGAGCGGCCCGAGATTCTGCGCGGCGTGCATGCCGACTATGCCAGGGCCGGGGC
>DBDO01000239.1:3946-10597 GCA_002293605.1 Desulfovibrionaceae bacterium UBA930 | reverse complement strand
ATTCGGCGATCTGCACGGCGTTCAGGGCCGCGCCTTTACGGATGTTGTCGGCCACTACCCAAAGGTTGAGGGTGTTGGGCCTGCTTTCATCCTCACGAATGCGCCCGATGAAAACAGCGTCTTCCCCTGCCGCGTCTATGGGCATGGGGTAGATTTTCTCCGCCGGGTTATCCAGCACCACGATGCCGGGGGCAACGCTCAAAAGGGCGCGGGCCTCCTTGGCGCTCAAGGGTTTTTCAAACTCGATGTTCAAGGATTCGGAGTGGCCGTAAAAAACCGGCACGCGTACGGCAGTGGCCGTAACCTTGATGGCAGGATCTTCCATGATCTTCACTGTTTCATGCACCATCTTCATCTCTTCCTTGGTATAGCCGTTATCCAGGAAGACATCGATGTGGGGCAGACAGTTGAAGGCGATACGGTGCGGGTACACCTTGACCTCGGGCTCGGTCATGTTGAACATCTGGCGTACCTGGCTTTCCAACTCGTCTATGGCCTTTTGCCCGGTACCGGATACGGCCTGATAGGTGGAGACCACCACCCGCTTGATGGAGGCGGCCTTGTGCAGGGGGGCCAGGGCCACAACCATCTGAATGGTGGAGCAGTTCGGGTTGGCGATAATGCCCTTATGTTGTTTCAGGGCGTGGGCGTTGACTTCGGGCGTGACCAGCGGGCAGCGTTCGTCCATACGCCAGGCGCTGGAGTTGTCCACAACCACGCAGCCGGACGCGACCGCAAGCGGGGCAAAGGCCTCGGAAACGGAGCCGCCCGCCGAAAAGAGCGCGATATCCACGCCCTTGAAGGAATCTGCGTTAAGTTCCTGCACCCTGAGCTCGCCGCCCTTATAGGGCACAAGGGTACCCGCCGAACGAGACGAGGCCAGGGGAAGAACTTTGGCAGCGGGAAAGTCGCGCGCTTCAAGCGTGGCGAGCATTTCCCGGCCTACAGCGCCTGTGGCGCCCACAACGGCTACGGTCAAAGACCTGGACATGGAGCCCTCCTAAAGACGTCTAAGGATGGAAAAAACCCACCATAGATCAAGGCTTGTGGCTTGACAATGCCCAGGCTCTGGCGGAAAGCCCTCCGGCTATTCCGCCAGTTTTTTATAGAGCTCCCATGTGTCCGCCGCCTGTGTTTCCGCCCTTTCCAGCAGGGCTTTTGCCTGTTCCGGAAAGCTGCGGGCCAGGGAGGAAAAACGCACCTCTCCCTTGAGGAAGTCGCGCAGGGGCACGGAGGGTTCTTTGGAATCCAGGGTAAAGGGATTTTTCCCTTCGGCCTTGCGGCGCGGGTCAAAGCGGTAGAGGTGCCAGTAGCCGGATTTGACCGCCAGTTTGGCTTCTTCCTGAGCAAAGTCCATGCCCTCCACAATGCCGTGGGCTATGCAGGGGGCGTAGGCAATGACCAGGGAGGGACCGGGGTAGGATTCGGCTTCGCGCAGGGCGGTGATGAGCTGTTCCTGATCCGCGCCCATGGCTGTCTGGGCCACATAGATCGAGCCGGACTGCATGGCCAGAAGGCCCAAGTTCTTTTTGGCGGAGCGCTTGCCCGCAGCGGCGAACTGGGCCACGGCCCCCACGGGCGTGGCCTTGGAGGCCTGCCCGCCGGTATTGGAATATACTTCGGTATCCACCACCAGAATGTTCAAGTCCTCGCCGGAGGCCAGCACATGGTCCAGCCCGCCGTAGCCGATGTCGTAAGCCCAGCCATCGCCGCCATACATCCATAGGGATTTTTTGCTCAAGTGTTCCCGGTTGGCCAGAATATAGGCCCCGTCTTGCGTATGCGCGGCATACCTTGCAACAGCGGCTGCCGTGGCATCGGCGAGTTCGACAGCGCCCTCGCCCAAATCAAAGCCTTGCAGCCAGGCGTCAAGGGCCTCCCGCAAGATCTCCTGTTTCGTGTCTTTTCGCAGGCGCTGTGCATGCGCGCGCAGGCGATCCCGCTGATGCCGCACGGCAAGGCCCATGCCCAGGGAGAACTCCGCGTTGTTCTCGAAGAGGGAGTTGGAAAAGGCCGGGCCAAAGCCCCTGGCGTTCACGGTATAGGGCACGTTGGGACAGGCCGCGCCCCAGGCCTGGGTGCAGCCCGTGGCATTGGCGATGATCATGCGCTCGCCGAAAAGCTGGGTCAAAAGTTTCATATAGGGGGTTTCGCCGCAGCCGCCGCAGGCCCCGGAAAACTCCAGCAAGGGCTGCTCGAACTGGCTGCCCTTGACGGAAAATTTGTTCAGGGGGTTCTTTTTGACGGAAAGGGACAGGGCGTAATCCCACAGTTTCGCCTGTTCGCTTTGCGAGGCAAAAGCCTCCATAGCAAGGGCCTTTTTTTTGGAGGGACAGGCCCGGATGCAGCAGCCGCAGCCCGTGCAGTCCAGCACATCCACCTGGAGACGGAAAAAATGCCCCTCCAGGGCCTTGCCCCTGGCTTTTGGCGCATCAAAGCCCGCCGGGGCTTCTTCCTTTTCCCGCCCGGTGAGCAAAAAGGGCCGTATGCAGGCGTGCGGGCAAACATAGGCGCACTGGTTGCACTGGATGCAGTTTTCCGGAGTCCACTGTGGCACAGCAAGCGCGATACCGCGTTTTTCATAGCGCGAGGTGCCTGTGGGTACGCTGCCATCGGCGGCGGCGGCAAACACGCTGACCGGCAAATCGTCACCCTTCAGGGCGTTCACCGGCCTGAGCACCTCTGTGATGTATGCGGGCAGACTCTCACCCTGCGCGCCCTCCGCCGTCTTCTCCTTTTGATCCGGGGCCTTCTTCCAGGCGGCAGGCACGGGAATCTCCACCAGATCTGTAACGCCGCGATCCACAGCCGCGCAGTTCATGGCCAGGATGGCTTCGCCCTTGGCCGCGTAAGTCTTATGGATGGCCTCCTTCATGTGGCGGACGGCTTCTTCCAGGGGCAGCACTTTGGCCAGCGTGAAAAAGGCCGCTTGCAGCACGGTGTTGATACGTCCGCCCAGACCCAATTCACGGGCGATACGGTTGGCGTCAATAGTGTAGAAACGGATATTTTTCTCTGCAAGCGAGCGCTTCACCGCAGCGGGCAGTGCTGCCTCCAGTGCCTCCGATCCCCAGGGGCAGTTCAGCAAAAAGACGCCGCCTTCCTTGATTTCCTGAACGATATCATGCTTGAGGATATAGCTGGGGTTGTGGCAGGCCACAAAATCGGCCTGAGAGACAAGATAGGCCGACTGAATGGGCCGGGGGCCAAAGCGCAGGTGCGAGCGGGTCATGCCCCGCGATTTTTTAGTGTCGTATTCAAAATAGGCCTGGGCATACATGCCGGTATTGTCGCCAATGATTTTGACGGAATTTTTGTTGGCCCCCACCGTGCCATCGGAGCCCAGGCCCCAGAACTTGCAGCGCACGACACCTTCGCCGTCCGTTTCAAGGGCCTCGCCTATGGGCAGGGAGCGGAGGGTCACATCATCATTAATGCCCACGCTAAAATGATTTTTCGGCGCGCTGTGCTGCATATTGTCAAACACGGCCTTCATCTGGGCCGGGGTCACGTCCTTGGAGGAAAGCCCGTAGCGCCCGGCCAGCACGCGAAGCGCCCTGCCCTTCTCACACACAGCCGCGCAGAGGTCCTTGTACAAAGGCTCCCCGCCCGCTCCCGGCTCCTTGGTGCGGTCCAGCGCGGTCAGGGTCTTGACCGTGCCGGGGAGCGCGGCCATGCAGTGCTCCACGGAAAAAGGCCGGTACAGGCACACCTGCAAAAACCCCACCTTTTCACCCCGCTCCCTCAGGTAGTCTGTCACTTCGCGCAGTACGCCGGAAACCGAGCCCATAGCCACAACCACGCGCTCTGCGTCCGGCGCGCCATAGTAGTTGAAGAGGCCGTAGCTGCGGCCCGTAAGCGCGCTGATGCGCTGCATATAGCGTTCCACCAGGGCAGGCAGGCGATCGTAATAGGGGTTGCAGGCCTCGCGCGCCTGAAAGAATACGTCCGGATTCTGCACTGTGGAGCGCTGGAGCGGACGCTCCGGATTCAGGGAGTTTTTGCGGAAGCGCTCCAGGGCTTCTATGTCCAGCAGGTCTTTGAGCGCGTCATAGGAGAGCACTTCGATGTTCTGCACCTCATGAGAGGTGCGAAAGCCATCGAAAAAGTGCAGAAAGGGCACGCGCCCCTCAATGGCCGCCAGGTGCGCAATACCGGCCAGATCCATCACCTCCTGCACCCCGCCCGTGCACAGCATGGCAAAGCCGGTCTGACGGCAGGCCATGACATCGGAATGGTCCCCGAAAATGGAAAAGGCGTGCGTGCCCACAGTGCGCGCGCTCACATGCAGCACACCCGGCATAAGCTGCCCGGCCATGCGGTACATGGCCGGAATCATCAGCAAAAGTCCCTGAGAGGCAGTGTAGGAGGTCGCCAGTGCCCCGGCTTCCAGGGCTCCGTGCATGGCCCCTGCCGCGCCGTGTTCCGACTGCATCTGCACCAGTTGCACGCTTTGCCCGAAGATGTTCGTTTTGCCCTTGGCCGACCAGAGGTCCACAAGTTCCGCCATGGGGGAAGAGGGCGTGATGGGATAAATACCCGCCACCTCCGTAAAAGCGTAAGAAATATAGGCGGCTGCCTCGTTGCCGTCCATGGTCTGCATCATCCTCATGCCTGGGTCCTCTTTGTCTCTTCGGCAATGCGCTCCGCGGCCATGCGGCGCAGCTCAAATTTTTTGACCTTGCCGCTGGCGGTCAGGGGAAAGCCTTCCACTATAAAAACGTGGCGTGGAATCTTGTGCCAGGCAATGCGTCCACGACAGAAATCGCGTACGTCTTCGGGGGCGATATCCGCGCCCGGCCTGGGAATGATGAAGGCGGCAACCTCCTCGCCGTATTTTTCGCTGGGCGCGCCCACCACCTGTATATCCATGACGCCCTCCAGGCCGGAGACGAACTCTTCTACCTCCCGTGGGTAGATGTTCTCACCGCCCCGAATGATCATGTCTTTAATGCGGCCGGTAATAACCAGATAGCCTTCCTCGTCCATGATGCCCACATCGCCGGAATGCAGCCAACCCTCGGGAGAAATGGCGGCGGCTGTGGCTTCGGGCATGTTATAGTAGCCCTTCATCACGTTATAGCCCCGGCAGAGCACCTCGCCGGGCTCGCCGCGCGGCATTTCCTCGCAGCTTTCCGGGTCGCCCACGCGCACCTCAACGCCGGGCATGGCCCGGCCCACGGTGCTGACCCGGCGTTTGAACTCTTCATCCACATGGGTCTGGGTCATGCCGGGGGAGCTTTCGGTCAATCCATAGACGTTGGTAATCTCCCGCATGTTCATCTGCTCCATAACCCGCCGCATGAGCGGTTCGGGGCAGACGGAACCGGCCATGATACCAGTGCGCAGCGAAGAAAAGTCAAAGCGGCTGAACAAACGGTGTTCCAGCACGCTGATAAACATGGTGGGCACGCCGTACAGGGCCGTGCAGCGCTCTTCTTCCACGGAAGTCATGACCTGCACGGGGTTGAAACCTTCCAGCACGATCAGGGCTGCGCCGTGGTTGACGGCGGCCATGACGCCCAGCACGCAGCCGAAGCAGTGAAACAAAGGTACAGGCAGGCAGATACGGTCTTTTTCGGAAAAGCCCTGATGATAGCCGATCCAGTAGCCGTTATTGCCTATGTTGCTGTGCGTGAGCATCACGCCCTTGGGAAAGCCCGTGGTGCCCGAGGTGTACTGCATGTTCACCACATCATCCGGCGATACGGAATTTTTACGGCTCTCGTAGGCCTCATCCGAGGTCATGACCGCAAGGCTCTGAATTTCCGGAATGGAGTACATGCCCCGGTGCTTTTCCATGCCCAGAAAAATCACCCGGCGCAGATGCGGAAAGGTCGCGGAGTGCATATGTTCGCGCGGACGCAGACGCAGTTCCGGAATAAGCGTGTTAATGGTCTGCAGGTAGTCATGGTCGCGAAAGCCGTCCATGGTCACCAGGTTTTCGCATTCCGACTGCTTGAGCAGGTAGGCCACTTCGCTTTCGCGGTAGCTGGTGTTCACCGTGAGCAAAACCGCGCCGATACGGGCGGTGGCGAACATGAGACTAATCCAGAAGGGCACGTTGGCCGACCATACCGCGACCTTTTCGCCCTTTTGTACGCCAAGGGCCATCAGTCCCTTGGCCAGCACGTCCACATCGCGGCCGAATTCCGCCCAGGTACGGCGAAAATCTCGGTCCACATAGACTACGGCATCGCTATTCGGGACTCGGGCAATGGTTGCGTCAAGGATCTGCCCAAGGGTTCTATGGCGCAGTTGAAACGGTTCTACATACATAGGCTGCGACCTCTCTGCGCCCGGCAAGGCAACCGGGACAACGGAATGATGTTATTCTGGACGGATGTTTTTCTCCGATCGGGGCGTGACCCCTTGCAGTCGCAATTTTTGGAATGCGATTTTGTCTTCAGGGGCGGTCGCCAAATAACGGCTTTTGCGCCGAGAGCAAGGAAGCGGCCCTTTGGCGACTGTCGGCACTGCCTAAGAAGGGTGGAACATGATAGCGTAAATAGTACAGGGCTTGTCATCGGCGGCCCCCACATAGTGCGGCACAATGGAGTTGTAGTACACTGTGTCGCCCGGCTCCAGAATCTCCGTGCGCGAGCCGTAGGTGACCAGAAGCCTGCCGGACTGCACGATAATGAATTCCTC
>DBDO01000239.1:0-3933 GCA_002293605.1 Desulfovibrionaceae bacterium UBA930 | reverse complement strand
AAAAAGGGCTCCATGTTCCGGTCCACCTTGCCCTTGGACAGGGTAAAATAGCGGTACAGGGGCTGCTCGGCGCTCGACTGTTGCATGGTCAGATCGGCTTCCCGCAGCTCTTTGCGCGTGATGATGGGGTCTTGGCAGGGCACATCGTCCATGAAGGTGCCAAGCCTGAGGTTCAGGGCGCGGGCGATCTTTTGCAGCGGCCCGATGGAGGGGTACAGGCTTTCGTCTTCCAGGGTGGCGATGAAGTCCGCGCTCAGGCCGGTGTTTTCAGCCAGCTCCTCGCGGGACATTTCCAGGGCTTCGCGGAATTTGCGGACTCGGGTTCCGACTTTTTCGACTGTCATAGTGCACTCCCTTATTCCATTTCTCAATTGAAATTACTTTTATGCCTCCGGCGGCTGGGGAAAATGACTTCCCCCAGACCCCCTCAAGAGGGCAAATCCAACGTAGAATTCGAATTAGGCGTTGTTCCCAATAGTTTTCCCCCTCCGGCAGGGGCCATCTTTTCAGATGCGTTCGCCTTTACTGCATGAAGGACGAACGGCCCTGCACCCGCAACTTTCGAAAAGCGGCTTTGCCGCTTTTCAGCGATGGGGACTTGGGGCAGAGCCCCAAAGGTATTGAGCAACAGACTCATCGCATCATACGGGAGCAAGACAATGTTGTAGGCCTGCCCCGGCGGTAACGGCGGAAGTAGCCGTTTTTATTTACAGCAGCGGATAATACGCAAGGGCCGGGGCCTTTGCAAGGGCTGGTGGCGGTGATTGATCTATCCGGACCGGTTTTTAAGGAAACGCGTAGTTATTTCATTTGGCAAGGCGCGAGCTTCTTTCCCGATGGGGGCTTGCCCCCGGAGGGAAAAACCGAGCAATACAGCAAAACGGAAATTATTCAGCGTTTCCTTAAAGGCAGTTACAGCGCTTCCACCCGTACTGCCAGGGCTACGGTCACGCCTTTACAGATATATTTTCCCCGCAGCAGCCTGGCTTTGCCCCCTTCTGCGGCCGAAGCCAGGGCCGCAGGCTCACAAACGCCGTCAATACCGAAGAGTTGGCGTACTTTGGCCGAGGGGCGGCTGACGGGATAGCCGGCCAGAATCTTTGGCGGGTAAAAGCGCAGGGGCAGGCCGAGCGTGCGGGCGGCCTCCACAAGGCCCGCTTCGTTCTGCTTGGCCTCAATGGAAGCCAGGCAGACGAGCGCGGCAGGGCTGAGTCCGGCCTGAGCCAGGGCCTCTTCAAGGGCGGCCAGAATGTTGTGCGCATCCTCGCCCCGGCGGCATCCGATACCGGCATGGACCGCGCTCGGACGCAGAAGCAGGGTTTGCCCCTTCAGCATGTCGGGCCTGCTTGTTGCGCAAACAAGCACCGCAGGCCCCGGAAAGCTTCCAGCCAGCACGTTTGCCCGATCCAGGGGGATGAACAGGGTCGCCCAGGCGCTCTGCGCAAGGCCCAGGCGTTTTTCCGGATCGTGCAGGCCTATTCTTTCACCGGCCAGCAGGGCCGCGCTGATCGTCTTGATAGCCTCCGGGTTGACGATACCAAGGCCCCGCTCCATCGCCAACTGGTCCAGCGCGGGCAGATCCTCGACATCCGTGGCCGTGGTGATGATTGGCACCGCGCCCATGTGTGCGGCAAGGCGGCGGGCCATGCTATTGGCCCCGCCAACATGGCCGGAAAGCAGGCTGATTACAAAGCGCCCCTGCTGGTCAAGCACAAGCACCGCCGGATCGTAAAGCTTGCCGCGCAGATGAGGAGCGATAGCCCGCACGGCAATGCCTGTGGCAGTAATAAAAATGTGGCAGGCATAGCTGTGAAAGTTCGCGTCCAGCACGGGGCCCAGGCTTTCGAACCAGTGTGCTTCGAAAGCGCAGGCGGGGCTTTTCGCCCGCAGAGAGGTGATCGCATAGACATCAGCCTGATCAAGCCCGCTGCGCAGGAGTTCGGCAAGAGCGAGCCCCTGCGCGGTCAAAGCATAGACCGCGACAGGCCCCTGCCCGCCCTTGCCCGATTTTTTTGTCATCAGCCCGTAAAAGCTTCGACTGCCGTCACAAATCCGGCAAAGTCAGCGTCTGTGTGGGCAAAAGAGGCCATGCTCGTCTCAAAGGCCGAGGGCGCGAGAAAGTAGCCCTTGTCCCGCATATGGCGGAAGTAGCGGGCATAGCGCTCGGCATCGGCCTTTTTGGCTTCCTCGAAATTGCGCACCGGCCCTTCGCTGAAAAATACGGTGAACATGCTGGCAAGGCGCGTGATGTACACGGCAATGCCCTTGGAGGCAAAGCAGGCTTCCAACTCCTGGCAGAGCCTTTCCACCCTGGCCTCCAAAAGCGCATAGTCGCTGCCGCGCAGCACCTCCAGCGTGGCAATGCCCGCAGCCATGGCCAGCGGATTTCCTGAAAGCGTCCCGGCCTGATATACATCCCCTTCCGGGGCCACCCGGCGCATGTACTCTTCCTTGCCGCCGAAAGCGCCCACAGGCAAACCGCCGCCGATGATTTTACCCAGAGTGGTCAGATCGGGCATTACCCCATAGCGGGCCTGCGCGCCGCCGTAAGAAGCGCGAAAGCCGGTAATCACTTCATCAAAGATCAGTAGCGCGCCGTAGCTGTCACACAGTTCGCGCAAGGCTTCAAGAAAGCCCGGAGCAGGCGGCACCAGCCCCATGTTCCCGGCAGCGGGCTCCACGATCACAGCAGCGATATCCTTGCCTTGCGCTGTAAAAAGGGCCCTTGCCGCTGCGGCATCGTTATAGGGGCAGAGCAGGGTGTCGGCCACGACCGAGGCGGGCACGCCCGGCGTGCCGGGAATGGACAAGGTAGCTACGCCGGAACCTGCGCTGGCCAGAAAGGGATCGCCGTGCCCGTGGTAGCAGCCTTCAAACTTGAGCACCTTGTTGCGCCCGGTGCAGGCCCTGGCCAGACGCAGGGCGCTCATGGTGGCCTCGGTGCCGGAATTGACCATGCGGACCATTGCAAGGCTGGGCACGGCCTCTACAACAGCCTTTGCCAGAAGAATCTCGTCTTCGCAGGGAGCGCCGTAGCTGGTGCCGCGCTCAATGGCCGCGTGCAGGGCCTTGTTTACCGCAGGGTGGTTGTGCCCGAGCAGCATGGGCCCCCATGACTGGACAAAGTCCACATAGACCTCGCCGTCTACGCTGTGTATGGTCCCGCCCTGCGCCGAGGCGATAAACAGAGGGGCCGCGCCCACAGAGGCGCAGGCCCGCACCGGGCTGTTCACCCCGCCGGGAATGACCTGTTTCGCTTCGCTGAAGAGTATGGAAGATCGCGTCATAATATTTTCCTTGTTGCTTGCTGCCGCGTGAAGAAATTTATGGCAGGATACGCGAAGTCCAGTTATAATTCCAGTCCATGCCCAAGGCCCCAATATTGACCTTTTACCCCGTTCAGCGCATATACGGGGAGGTGCCGCTTTCCTGACATCTTTTCCGCGAGGTATTTATGAAGCGTATTCTCGTCCTGCTGACCGTCCTGGGTCTTCTTCTGAGCGCCGTTCTGTCCGGAGGCTGTTTCGCCGTTCCGGACCCCACAGATGAACGTTCGCTCGGCAGCCAGTACGATGATGCGAGCATCAAGACCTCCATCGCCTCGAAGATGCTCAGCGAAAGTCCCACCAAAGCCAACGCCGTCAACGTGCATTGCTTTTTGGGGCATGTATTTCTGGTCGGCGAGGCGGACTCGGCATTTCGCCAGTTCTGCGTGGAAACCGCACAAAAAACGTCGGGCGTGAACCATGTCACCACGCACTGGTTCGCCGACGACACCAGCAACACCCTGAGCGACTCGGCGCTTGAGGCCCAGATCGACGGGAACCTGCTCTTCACCAAAAGCGTGCCCTCCACCCAGGTTGTGGTGGATGTCTGGGGCGGCAATGTGGTACTCACGGGAATCATGGCCGATCAGGCCGACATCGACCGCAC
>DBDO01000098.1:2571-3083 GCA_002293605.1 Desulfovibrionaceae bacterium UBA930 | reverse complement strand
AGCGCCAGCCGCCCGGCCTCGGGGGAGTTCCAGCCTGTGGGCAGCACGGCTTTGCCCGCGATGCGCGCCTCGTTCCCCGGCCGCTTTTCCAGAATAAGGGCTTTTGCGGCCACCGAGCCGATGTCAATACCGGCGTAATACACAGACGACTCCTGCTTGAAGATTCCGGCACCGTCCCTGAGCGGACGGTGCCGCATGCAAAAGGAAGGCTCCTGAGCTCCTATGCTCAGGCTTTTTTCACGAGTCTCATCACCGTATGGGCCGCGCCCTCGTTGATGGAAGCCGTTTCCCAGCCCAGGGAAGCCGCTGCCCGGGCGATATTGTCTCTGGCCGCGNNGCGGCGTCCGCTTTTTTTGCCGCGTCAGTAAAGGCGATGAGCGGTTCCGGACAGGACAGGCCGCGAACGTCTATACTCGTCTTGCTCATGCTTTTCTCCTTATGCTTTTTTACGAATATGCATCAGTGACAAAGCCAGAAGGACCGCCAGACAAAGATATACAGCCGTATCGCCG
>DBDO01000098.1:655-2473 GCA_002293605.1 Desulfovibrionaceae bacterium UBA930 | reverse complement strand
CCGGCCAGGGCAAAGGCCCATCCGGCGGTCAGCATGCCCAGAAAGTTCCAGAGATGGGCGGCATGGGCCACAGGCTGCCCTTCAAAACCGATATTGACTTTGCCCAGCATGAGATTCAGGGCTAAGGCCGCCGCCACAAAGGCGAGTACCCCGATGAGCAGGTGGGGCTGCCTGAAGAGGATGAGGTCACGAAAGGCCCCCATTGTGCAAAAGCGGCTGCGCTGCGCGAGAAAACCCACAAGCAGGGCCCCGCCGAGGGAATAGAGCAAGGGGGCGTGCATGGCACCCGGCCCCTTCACGGAATAGAACAGAACGCCGTTTTTGCCTTCCCCGGCTATTTGCGGAAAGAGCAGAAGCAGCGCGATAAGGCCAAGCATCAGCGCAGGCATGATAAGGCCGCTTTCCGTGCTCTGGGGTGTGTTTCTGCCAAGCGAATAGCCGCGCCGGAAAAAGAGCGTGCCTATGCCCACGCCGCTGATGAGCCCGGCCAGACCGGTAAGGGCGTTGAGATCACCGCCCGCAAGCCGAAGCAGAGCGCGCCAGGGGCAGCCGAGAAAGACCAGGGCCCCGATCATGGCGCAGGCACCCAGCACAAAACGCACCAGGGGGGCAGAGCCCGCCCTGGGCTTAAACTCGCCAAAACACAGGGCCGCGAGAAAAGAACCCAGCAGAAGGGCCGGTATCTCGGGCCGCAGGTACTGCACTATTTCCGCCCTGTGCAGCCCCAAAGCTCCGGCAATATCCCGTTCAAAGCAGGCAACGCACAGGCCCATGTTGGGCGGATTACCCGTGTACTGCAAGCCGATGGCAATGGCCGCCATAATCGCACCACTTGCCGCAATACCGACCCGTCCCGCAAACCAGTTAGACTTCACTTGCATCTGCTCCTCCTTTGCATTGCAGTTCTCCTCCTCAGTACAATGGTTTATAAAAAGGATCGTACTTTCTGTTCATACTGAATCGCATCCTGTAAAAAAGCCAAGATATCCATGATTGAGAAGGCCGGAGTCGGCTGCGCCAGAAGGCCCATGCGCCGGTTTATCCGAAAGGCCGCCGTACAGGCCTCGCGCATCTCGAGCCCTGCGGCCAGCAGGGCGCTGACAATGCCCGCCAGGCTGTCGCCCGTGCCGCCTACCGGCTCCAGCATGGGCACATCCGGGCTCTCCACGCTTTCCAGAATGAGGCCCTTATGCGCGTAGCGGTCAACCCTGCCCTTGACCAGCATATGCTGCGCGGCGTTATTGTCCGCATAAGCCTTGGCGATAAGCGCCTCGGCCCGCTCCTCATCCGCGAGAAGAAAATTGCGGGTATAAAAGGGATGCGGGGCCGTATCATCCGCCAGAAAGGCCAACTCCCCGATATCCGGAGTGAACAGATCGTATTGCTGTGCGCAGCCGCTCATTTTGGCCGCATACATGTAGCCTGCATCAGCTACCAGCAAGGGCCTTTCGGGCAAATCTTCAAGCGCCAGCAAAATTTTGTCATGCCAGTCAACATCAGGCAAAAGATAGTGAAAGGTGACGCCCAAGGGCCGCAAAGAGGGCAACATTTCCACCAGATGGCGGTATACCTGCCGGGAGCCATCGCCCTTGCCGCTATCACCGGCTACCAGCGCGTACAGGGAGGCTTCGGAAGATTCCGGACGAATCGCGGCATAGGCGAGCACGGCAGCCGCCAGCATGGCCGGGGTGCCGCGATTGACGGCGCAGGGACGGGAGGCGAGAACAAACTCCCCTGCCGAGAGTCCCAAGGGGGACAGGGTCAGCGGAAAATCCTCCTCGGGAACCGTCCCGACAAAAAGCCAGGGCCGCTGAGGGG
>DBDO01000098.1:0-648 GCA_002293605.1 Desulfovibrionaceae bacterium UBA930 | reverse complement strand
TCCCGCGCGGCCAGATGGAGGGCATAGCCACACAAGGTCTGCCCGTGCGCCCTGGCGAGATCCGCCTCATGGATGCTTTTTCCCATAAGCTGTGCGGCCAGATAGGGCACATCAGGGCAGCCGCCGCCCGAGACGTTGACGATACGCCCGGAGGCTTTTTCTACCGTGATTTTCATGTTGGCCGCCCGCACCATGAGCCATTCCCCGTAATCCTTGGCCTGAAAGAGGGAAACAGGCTCAAGAAGGCTCTCTCCCACCGGCGTCATCCGCAAAGGGGCAAGCTTTTGCTCCTCAAGAAGGCTTACGGCCCTGAAGGCATGCATGAGAGGGGTGACAAGCACCATGTCGCAGCCAGTGCGCAAGGCAGGCGGCGGGGCCATGACCCGCACCTGCATGCCGCTCTCCTTCAGGATGCCTTCGGCCCGGATAACCTCCCCGGTGCTGGCAAAGGCAAGAAAGGCCTCGACAGCAGGAGCGGGCCGGGAGAGGGAACGCGCCTTGCGCAGTCCGGAAAAAAGGGCATGCAGCTGTGTCAGTAAGCTCATAGGGCGATTATATGAGGGCGCAGCCCCTCTGGAAAAAGGGTAGGTACAGGAAGGACGGAAGCATCCTTCCACAGGGGGCGCAGCCCCACGGGGCAGTAAAAAA
>DBDO01000012.1 GCA_002293605.1 Desulfovibrionaceae bacterium UBA930 | reverse complement strand
GGCGCTCCACAATTTCCCCCGTGGGTACCAAAACAGAAAAAGGGTTTACGGCATTCACCGTAAACCCTGTGCTTCCTGGTCGGGATGAAAGGATTTGAACCTTCGACCCCTTGAACCCCATTCAAGTGCGCTCCCAGACTGCGCTACATCCCGACGCGGAGAGATATCTACGCAGATATCGAACAGGAGTCAACAAAAATCCGTGCTTGCCCGAATATAATTGTTCGGGCCTTTGTTGGCGCGATGGGCGGGCCACCCTCTGTCCTCAAAAGGCTTCCTCTCAATCCGCTCCGGTATGGCGCGCGTAAGGAATGCGCACGGCAATGCCGCTGGCGTCCCAGGTATAGGGCAGGCCGCTCAGAAAATCTTTGTTTTCAATCGCGTTCATCAGCATTGCGGCCACGGCCTCGCCCATGGCCTTGCCGTCTTGCTCCACGGTGCCGCTCATGCTGCCTTGCCGAATGGCCTCCACGGCCCTGGGCACGGCATCCACGCCCACCACAGGGATAAACTTACCACCGCCTTCCTGATTATAGCCGTATTCGCGCAGCGCCCGTATCGCGCCCAAGGCCATGGAATCATTATTGGCGATAATCAGCTCAATGCCGGGCAAGGATGCGGCAGAGCGGCTCAGAGCCTCATAGGCCCTTTCTTCGTCCCAGTCGCAAAGCAGCGAGCTTCCCACCTGCCGCATGTTGAGGCCAAGCTCCCGGGCCTGCCGGACGCTGTACTCGGTACGGGCCAAAGCTTCAGGATTGTCCAGGGTGCCCTGAAGCATAAGGTACTGGCATGTGCCGTCTCCATTTTTGTCATAGTTTGGATGCGTACGCCACAAATCCACGATTATCTCGCCCTGCAAAAGGCCTGCCTCCTCGGCTCTGGTACCCACAAAACGGGCCTTGGCATAGGCTTTCAGGCTGTTCAGCTCCGGCTCGCGATTAAAAAAAACCACAGGAATGTCGGCCTTTTTAATATGATCCACAGCCCTGGCCGCTGCCTGGGTTTCCACAATATTCACAGCCAGCCCGGCAAGGCCTTTTTGCAGCAGGCTTTTGATCTGCTCATTCTGGGTCAGTTGATCGCTTTCGGCAAAAAGCAGCTCCACAGAGGCCCGGTCCTTCAGGGCCTCCTGCATGGCTTTGCTGACAAGTTCCACATAGATGTCGTTCTTCCGGTATGCCAGTATGCCAATGGCAGGCCTGCCCCCGGAAAGGGAGGCTTCCTTTTTTCCGGACCCGGGCTCGCAAGCGCCAAGGCAGAGAACGAAAAGGAGCGAGAGCAAAAAAAAGCACTGATGAATACACCTTGCCTTCATAAATCCTTCCCCCCTTCCGCCTTGGCCACAGTGCCCCAAAGAGCCAGCGTGCTGCGCAATTCATTAAGGTCAAGCGGTTTGGTAATATGGTCGTTCATACCGGCAGCCAGGCTTTTTTCTCTGTCGCCGCTCATGGCATTGGCGGTCATGGCTATAATGGGCACGCTTTTGGAGCGGGGGGACTCGCTCCCGCGTATCTGGCGCGCAGCCGTAAGGCCATCCATAAGCGGCATCTGGATATCCATGAGAATCAGATCGTAAAAATCCGACTCCCATTTTTCCACGGCCTGGGCCCCGTTTTCGGCCAGATCCGCCTCCACACCCATGTCCTGTAAAATTTCCAGGGCGATCTCCTGGTTGATGGCATTATCCTCGGCCAAAAGCACCTTGAGTTCGGGCAGGGGCGTTTGTTCCTGTAAGGCGGGTGCGCTTTCTTCGTCCGCAAGGTCCTCTTCCGCCCCGACCCTGGCCCTAAGGGTAAAGAAAAAGGTACTGCTCCGCCCCGGCTCGCTCGCAAGCCAGATTTCTCCGCCCATCATCTGCACCAGGCTCTTGCTTATGGCCAGGCCCAGCCCGGTGCCGCCGTACTTGCGCGTAGTGGAGCCGTCCGCCTGGGAAAAGGAATCGAAAATGCGCCCCTGCTCCTCCTCGTTCATGCCTATGCCCGTATCCTTCACTGTGAACAAAAGCAGCAGTTCCTCCCCGTCCCTCGCCTGTAGGGAAACATGCAGGCTAACGCTCCCGGCTTCCGTAAACTTGATGGCATTGGAGCAGAGATTGATGCATATCTGGGCCAGGCGCAGGGAGTCGCTTTCTATAATGTCCGGCACCGCGTCAGACACGCTTATGTCAAAAACGAGGCCCTTTTCCTCGCTTTTTACGCCGAGTATGTCGTAGAGAGACCAGAGTATCCGGGATAGGCGGAAGCTGGCATGGTGAATTTCCATCTTTTCCGCTTCCACTTTGGAAAAATCGAGAATATCGTTAATAAGTCCGAGCAGGGTCTTGGCCGCATTATCAATGCGGCGCAAATATTCCATCTGCCTTGCATCCGGGTCCGCCCGCATTGCAAGATAGGTCATACCGATAATGCCATTCATCGGCGTGCGTATTTCATGGCTCATACGGGCCAGAAATTCGCTTTTGGCCTTGGTGGCCGCCTCAGAGCGAAATACCATCTCGGTCAGGCTTTCCACCATCTTGTCCAGGCTCTCCGCAAGCTTGCCAAGCTCATCGCGGCGGCGCACTCCTGTGGAGAGTTTCGACCTGCCCGCGGTCACCTCTCCGGCAAAAAAACTCAAGCGCCTGATATCTCTGGTAACCGGAAAAATAAAGAAGCAGACGCAGGCAACAACAAAGAATCCGGCCAAAAGACCGGCCAGAATGGTGGCCTTGCGAATAACGGACTCGTACGACTGCATATAGCTTTCGTCAGCCACAACGACAGCATGCAGGTCTGTTTGGGGAATGTGATAAAAGCCGAGAGTTTTCATCTCTTCGTCCACAGGAATCTGCATGCTGCCCGCAACCTGGGAACGGATCTTCTCAAGCCAGGCCCCCTCGGAGAGCATACGGCTGTCTTCGGCGTCAGCGCCTACGAAAAAGCTCTCCCGCCCATTGGTAAACACCATAAAAGGCCTGAGTTCCGGTCTTGCCACATCCCTGAGCGACTCCTGAACTATTTTGTCCAGTTGCAAGGTTCCGACCAGAGCACCTGATCGGCCGTCATGCACCAGTTTGAGAATTGTCGGCAGGAACATTTTCCCGGTGCCACCTCCATGTATGGGTGCCAGTACCGAGAAGCTGTTCTTCAATACGTCCGCATGCAAAAAGCCAACACCCTCCCCTGCAAAGAGAGAGAGCGCATGCGCGTATTGCCCGGCCACGGGCCGCCCCTTATCGTCCACCAGAAAAAAAGAGTCGTAATAGCCATAGGCCCGCTGGGCCCTGCTCAAAAGATCGCTTAAAAAAGCTCTGCTTTCCCCCTGCACGGAAAGCTCCCGCCTTGCTGGAGAAAGCTTCACGCCTTCCGGTACGCCCGGCAGGGCCGCAATCATCAGCATGTCGCGCCCGGCCTGCTGGATTTGCATGGAAATGCCGTGGCCCATAGTCTGGGCCGCATCTTGAATGCGGCTGGACTTGACATAGGAAATAACGGATCGGGATGTGTGCAGCACAAAAAGGCTGGAAAGAGAGAAGGTCAGCAGCACCGCCGTCAGTATGCAAAGCGGGAGCTTGACGCTGAGGCTCAGGGGCTGTGTCATAAAGGGCTCTCTGCTCTGGGTGCAGCGTCTTTTACAATCAACCGGCCATCTCATTAGCGATAAAAAACAGTATAGCTCATTCTCCCACCTAATTCAATACAGTATACTTTTTTTAAATCATGGACCTTTACGCAAAAGCAGCATGCCGCACTCATTCTGCGCCTTCAGATCCCGCACTTGGCAAGGGCTCCTGCTTGGTGTAAAAAGCCCTCTTGACGTAAATATTCTTTTTAAGACCAAATACCGCCCTTTCCAGCCGCGCGGCGCACTATGCAGACCGCGCGCCTGAACCGGAGTTGCAGCATGAGCACCGCCCTTCTCTTTCCCGGCCAAGGTTCCCAGGAGCCCGGCATGGGCCGCGATCTGGCCGAAGCGGACCGCGAGGTTATGGATTTGTGGAAAAAGGCCGAGCATATCAGCGGCCTTGCACTGCGTGAAATTTACTGGGATGGCGATGAAAGCGCCATGGCGGAAACGCGCTGCCTGCAGCCCGCGCTTACCGTGGTCAACCTGGCCCTGTGGCGCACGCTTGCGCCCAAAATCTCCCCGACCGCAGTGGCCGGGCACAGCCTTGGCGAATACTCCGCCCTGGCCGCAGCAGGCGCGCTGCCTGTCGATACCGTTCTGGAACTGGTCAGCCTGCGCGGACGCCTGATGAGCGAGGCCGACCCGCAAGGCGCAGGCGCTATGGTTGCTGTGCTCAAACTCTCCCTGGAACAGGTGGAGGCCTGTGTGGCCGAAAGCAAGGCGGCCAGGAACGAGCTTATCCTTGTGGCTAACTACAATACCCCGGGCCAGTTCGTAGTCAGCGGCCTCAAAACAGCTATCGCCGATCTGCAAGACAGGGTTAAAGCCGCCAAAGGACGGGCCATAGCCCTGCCCGTGTCCGGGGCCTTTCACAGCCCGCTCATGGAAGACGCCGCCAAAGAACTCTCCGCCGCTATCGAGGGCCTGGGCAAAAGCTGCTGGAAACGGGCGAGATTCCCCCTTTACTGCAACGCCGCCCCCAAAGCGGAAACAGAGCCGGAGATCCTCAAAAGCCTGCTCAAAAAGCAGATGACCTCCCCGGTCTACTGGATAGACAGCATTACCCGGCAGTGGGACGATGGCTGCCGCCTCTTTGTGGAATGCGGCCCCAAGGGAGTGCTCGCCAAAATGGTCGGCCCCATCCTGCAAGGCTATGCTCCCGCAAAGGCCGCGCACAGCGAGGAATCCCCCGCCTGGCGCACGCTCGCAGCCGGGAACATGCAGCAGGTGCAGGCCATATGATTTTCCGGGGAGGCTCTGCCTCCCCAACTCTTAGCATACAAAGCAACATTTCAGGAGATATACATGGCGCTTAGTATAGGCATCGTTGGCCTGCCCAATGTGGGCAAGTCAACGCTTTTCAATGCGCTGACCAAGGCCCAGAACGCCGAGGCGGCCAACTACCCCTTTTGCACCATTGAGCCGAATAAGGCCACGGTGCCCGTGCCGGACACGCGTCTGGCCGCACTTACAAATCTCGCCAAGCCGCAGAAAGTTCTGCATGCCACGGTTGATTTTATCGATATCGCCGGTCTGGTGCGGGGGGCCAGCAAGGGCGAGGGATTGGGCAATCAGTTTCTGGCCACCATTCGCGAATGCGCGGCCATTCTTGAAGTGGTGCGCTGTTTTGAAGACGAAAACATTACCCATGTGGACGGCGCTGTCAGCCCTTTGCGCGATATTGAAACCATAGAGACGGAACTTCTGCTCGCGGACATGCAGAGCGTTGAAAAGCGCCTGGAAAAGGCTACGAAAGCGGCCAAGGGTGACAAGGCCATGCAGGCCCTGGCAAAAGATTTGGAAGCCCTGTTCGCCCATATGAATGAAGGAAAGCCCGTTGCCGCCTTTTCCGCGCCGGATTCGGAGATCTGGCGGCAGACCATGCACGAGCTTGGCCTGCTGACGGCTAAAACCGTTATTTATTGCGCCAATGTGGATGAAGCCTCCCTGAGCGAGCCGCAGGCGAACGCTGCGTTACGCGAACTGGCGGCCTTTGCCGCCGCACGGGGCCGCACGCTGGTGACGGTTTGCGCCAAGATTGAAGAAGAACTGCAAGGCCTCTCCGAGGCGGAACAGGCCGAAATCCTTTCCTCCTACGGCATTGAGGAAAGCAGTCTGGTGCGGGTCATTCGCGCCGGGTACGCGGCCCTCGGTCTGGCCAGCTATTTCACGGTCGGCCCCAAAGAGGTCAGGGCCTGGACCATTCCGGTGGGCAGCAAGGCCCCTCAGGCAGCCGGGGTCATTCACAGTGATTTCGAACGCGGCTTTATCCGGGCTGAAGTGGTCGGCTTTGACGATTATCTGCGCCTCGGCTCCGAAGCTGCGGCCCGCTCCGCCGGGCTGCTGCGGGTGGAGGGCAAGGAGTACGCGGTCAAGGACGGCGACATCATGCATTTTCTCTTTAACGTGTGACCGGGATACGGTGCGGCCATGTTCGATCAGCCTCATTACGCGGCCCTCGGCCTTGGAGAGATATACGCCAAGGTCATGGACGGGGAGCGCCTCTCCCCTGCCGAGGGCGAGACCCTGTTCGCCTGCCCGGACATTTTCGCCGTGGGCGCGCTGGCCCACCACGCGCGAGTGCAGCGGCATGGCCACAACACCTTTTACGTACGCAACCGGCATATCAACTACAGCAACGTCTGCGTGAACCACTGCCGTTTCTGCGCCTTTCGCCGGGACGATGAAACACAGCCCGGTGCCTTCACCCTGGACAAAGAGGCCGTGCTCGCCCGCGCCCTGGACGATGATGGCCACCCCTTTGCGGAAATCCATGTGGTTGGCGGCTGCCACCCCACACTCCGCCTTGCCTGGTTTGAAGATCTCTTTCGCAGCCTGAAGGCACTGCGGCCAAAGGCCGTGCTTAAAGCCTTCACTGTGGCCGAAATCCACCATTTTGCCCGCCAGGAGGGCTGTACGGAAAAGGCGGTGCTGGAGCGGCTGAAACATGCGGGTCTGGCCATGCTGACCGGGGGCGGGGCGGAAATCTTCGCTCCTGCCGTGCGGGAGCGCATCTGCCCGGAAAAAATCAGCGGCGCGGACTATCTGCGTATTGCCGGAGAGGCGCACAGACTCGGGCTTGCCTCCAACTGCTCCATGCTCTTCGGGCATGTGGAATCCTTCCGGGATCGGGCCGAACACCTCTGCGCCCTGCGCGAGCAGCAGGACAAGAGCGGAGGCTTTGTCTGTTTCATCCCTCTGGCTTTTCAAGCCCGGCATAACCAATTGGCCGAGGCTCTGAGCTTGGGCGGCGAAGATAAGAGCGCTCCGCAGATGCTTTCAGACGCCGCAGCAGGCTTGGACCGTCTGCGGGTCATAGCCGTGGCCCGCCTGCTTCTGGACAATATCCCGCATATCAAGGCTTACTGGGTCATGCTCGGCGTCAAGACCGCCCAGGCCGCGCTCTCCTTTGGCGCGGACGATCTGGATGGCACTATCATGGAAGAGCATATCGGCCATATGGCCGGGGCTGACGCGGCCCAGGCCATGAGCCGGGCGGAACTCGAAGCCATGATCACAGGCTGCGGCTTTACGCCGGTCAACCGCGATGCCCTGTTCAACACGCTGCCCGCAACAGGGCCGGGGGAGTCGGCATGAACAAAAACTATAATGAAAGCCGTAATTTTGACGCCCTCGGGCGCGATGCCCTGACCGCCCTTGACCCGGATGCGGCGCGTATCCTCCGGCGTTTGCAAAAGGCCTATGCCGCGCATGCGGCTGCGTGCAAGGCAGGACAAAAGGACGGTCCGGCACCAACTTACGGCTACACCGGCCCGGCTGCCGAAGCACGCCTGAGCAGGGAGGAGGCGGACATTCTTTACCGCAGGGCCGACCTTTTCAACCTATGCGCGCTCGCCCATCAGGCCCGTCAGGCCCTGCACCCCGGCAATATCGTCACCTATGTGGCAGACCGCAATATCAATTACTCCAACATCTGCGTTTGCGCCTGCCGCTTCTGCGCCTTCTTCCGCCCGCCGGGGCACCCCGAGGGCTATGTTCTGAGCCGTGAGGAACTGGACCGCAAAATCCGCGAAACCATCGCCCTTGGCGGCACGCAAATTCTCATGCAGGGCGGGCATCATCCTGATTTGTCGCTCTCCTTTTACGAAGAAACCCTCACCTGGATTCGAAATGCCCACCCCGGCATCCATATTCACGCCTTTTCCCCGCCCGAAATCATGTTCTTCGCGGAAAAGGAAGGCCTGTCCGTGGAAGAGGTCATCACCCGCCTGATGCGCGCCGGGCTGCATTCCATCCCTGGCGGCGGCGCGGAAATCCTGACCGACCGCGCCCGTTCCCAGGTTTCGCCCAACAAGTGCTCCAGCGGAGCATGGCTCGGCGTTATGAAAACGGCCCACCAACTCGGTCTGAAAACCACGGCCACCATGATGTTCGGCCATGAGGAAGAAGAAGGGGAGCGCCTGGACCATCTTTTTGCCCTGCGCGCTTTGCAGGATGACACTCTGGGCTTCACGGCCTTTATTCCCTGGACCTTTCAGTCCGCGCACACCAATATCGTCTGCGCCCCGGAAACGGCCCAGGGCTACCTGCGCGTGCTGGCGCTCTCCCGCCTGGTTCTGGACAATCTGCCCTCCATCCAGGCCTCCTGGGTCACCATGGGACCGCAAGTGGCACAACTGGCCCTGCTGGCCGGAGCCAATGACTTCGGCTCCCTGATGATCGAAGAAAACGTGGTGGCCGCCGCCGGGGTCTCCTTCCGGCTCTCGCGCGAAGAGATTCACGCCGTTATCGGCAAGGCGGGCTTCATGCCCCGCCAGCGGAGCATGGGCTATCGCTTGCTGGACTGAAAAACTTTGGAGGCGCACCATGATCGATTCCGCTTCATCGCAAGACAAAGCGCGCATGGGGCGCATCGGCTATCTCAACGTGCTGCCTATTTACCATGCCTTGGAATCCGGCCTGATTCCCCACAATTATGAACTCCTTTACGGGCCTCCGGCGGAATTGAACCGGCGCATGGCCAAGGGGGAGATGCTGGCCTCCTCCACCTCCTGCATTGAATATGCCCGCCGCCCCGAGCGCTACCTGCTCCTGCCGGATCTCGCCATCGGCAGCGACGGCCCGGTGCAGAGCGTGCTGCTGCTCTCGCGCCGCCCGGTGCGGGAATTAAGCGGGCAGCGCATTCTGGTCAGCGCGGAAACCCACACCTCTGCCGCCCTGCTCCGCCTCTTGCTGGACCAGCGCTATGCGCTTACGGACATCCGCTATTATACCGGTTCGGCCACGGAACTCGCGGCCTCGGGCAATCCTCCGGAAGCCTTTCTTGCCATAGGGGATGAAGCCCTACGTTTGCGCAGGCATCCGCTTTACCCCTGCTGCACGGACTTGGGCGGAGCCTGGAAGGAATGGACAGGACTGCCCTTTATCTTCGGGGTCTGGGTGGCGGATCGCGCCGCCTATAAGGGCACAAGCCGCCCGGACTGCGAAAACCCGGCCTCCCTGCTCTGTCGCTCCCGTGACTGGGGCCTCGCCCACCTGGAACGCATTCTGGATATCGCAGAACAAAACTACCCCGGCATGACCCGGCAGGAACATGCCGACTACTTTGCCGGGCTTGGCGCATACGCCCTTGGCACGCGGGAAAAGGAAGGACTTCGCCTCTTCTGGAAGAAACTCGCGGCAGCCGGGGAGATTCCGTGTGAACCGGAAATGCATTTTTTGGATGTGGATTGACTGCGCTTGGGATATATTGCGGGAAGCAGTTTTTGGGGGAAAGAGAAGAAAGCAAAGGCTATAAAAAAGGCGGCCAAAGGCACCGCCTCTACTGATGTACTTCAGTGTTAACTGTGTCTTGTTAACGGCTGAAGACCCCATTTTGTCTTCTGCTACAAAGACAGTCTACTTATATTTTATTTCGCTTTAGGAGTCAAGCTCGTAATTTTCAGCACAAGGAGAAGCCATGTACAGACTTGCGTTGGATATCGGCACAAATTCCATTGGCTGGTGCCTGTTTTCCCTGGATGAAGCGCTTGTTCCCCAAAGTATTCTCCGCGCCGGAGTGCGTATTTTTCCCGATGGTCGGGAGGCGAAAAGCGGCAAATCCCTGGCTGAAGACCGGCGCTTGGCCCGTCAGGACAGACGCCGTCGGGATCGCTTTATCAGACGCCGGAACAAACTTCTGCAAACGCTGATCGCATACGGGCTGATGCCAGAATCCGAAGCCGCCCGCAAAGACCTCGAAGGCGAAGATCCCTATTGTCTGCGGGCACGGGCGCTGGACCATAAGCTTACCTCTCCCGAACTGGGCCGGGCGCTCTTCCATATCAACCAGCGCCGGGGCTTCAAAAGTAACCGTAAAACCGACAACACGGCTAACGAAAAAGGCGTGGTGAAGTCCGGCATCAAGGCGCTGCACGAGCGCCTTGCCATGGACAGCGCGCGTAGCCTGGGCGAATATCTGCACAAGCAAAAGCAATCTGGAGAGCCCACGCGAGCCCGCCCTGAGAGAGAACGCGCGAAGCTGGAGTATCCCTTTTATCCCGAACGCTCATTGCTCGAACAGGAGTTCGACCTGATCCGAAACGCCCAGAAGCAGTATCATACGCAACTTACACAGGAGCAGTGGGCAGAGCTGCGCAGCATTATTTTTACCCAGCGCCCGCTCAAAGAGGTACTGCCTGGTCGCTGCTCCTTAGAGCCCTCTTTACGCCGCGCTCCGCTTGCCCTGCCTCTGGCGCAAAAAGTCCGTATTTTGCTGGACTTGAACCACCTGCGTATTCTGGGGCCGGACATGAAAGAGGAAAAACTTACGCTGGCCCAGCGCGATACCGCGCTCAAAACCCTCCTAACCGGCAACGATCTCACGTTCAACGCCCTGCGCAAGCTGACCGGACTGGGAGCGGAATACAGCTTCAACCTGGAGCGCTCCACGCAGGAAAAGCTCATGGGAGACCTGAGCGCAAAAAAACTGAAGGACAAAAAGGTGCTGGGCTCTGGCTGGGCCGCGCTTGATTCAAAGGCACAAAACCGCCTTGTGGAGTTGCTGCTGGAGGAAGAAGATGGCAAACGCTTAAAGGCGCTTCTTACCCAAGAGCTCGGCCTTTCGGATGAACAGGCCGACAAGGCGGCTGAGACTAACCTGCCCGCAGGCTATGCGTCCCATAGTGAAAAGGTGTTACACAAATTGGCGCGTGAGTTGGAAAAGGGTGTGTTCAGCTATGCCGAAGCCCGCGAAGCGGCAGGCTACCCCTACAAAGATACTACGGGAGAAGTTTTGCCCTATCTGCCCTACTACGGCGTGGTGCTTGAGCGCTATGTGGGCAACACGGGGGATGCCGGAGATGCTCTGGAAAAACGGTATGGCCGCATCGCCAATCCTACTGTACATGTGGCCCTGAATCAGGTGCGCCGTGTGGTAAATGAAATTATTAAGGAATACGGCCTGCCAGCACAAGTGTTTCTGGAAGTGGGCAGAGATCTGAAAAACGGCCTGAAAGCGAAGCAGGAAATAGCCCAAAGACAAAAAGATGAAAAAAAGCGCAATGACGCATGGAGGGCAAAGCTTGAGGAAAACGGTATTGCCATAAGCGCGGAGAGCATGCTTCGTATGCGCCTGTGGACAGAGCTGGCAGCAGGGCAGGCCACCGCCTGCTGCCCCTATACCGGTGAAGTGATCTCCTTCAGCCGCCTTTTTGGGGACGACATCGAGATAGAACATATTTTACCCGTAGCACGCACCCTGGACAACTCCCCCGCAAACAAAACCCTGTGTTTGCGCAGGGCCAACCGCGACAAAGGCAATCGGAGCCCTTATGAAGCCTTTCATAGCATGCCCGGCTACAACTGGGCGGAAATTTTGAGCCGGGCCGCCACCTTGCCGGGCAATAAAAAATGGCGCTTCGCAGAAGACGCCATGCAACGCTTTGAGGAAAAAGGTGGCTTTCTGGCCCGCCAACTGACGGATACGCAGTATATCGCCAGGGTAGCCAGGGAGTATCTTTGCGCGGTCTGCCCTTCAAACTTGGTATGGGTCACTCCCGGCAGACTGACGGGTCTTTTGAGGAAAGTATGGGGATTCCCCAAAAAAGACCGGGATACGCACTACCACCATGCGCTTGACGCCGCCTTGATTGGCGTGGCGGACCGCAGCTTGTTGCAACGGGCCGCCACCTATAGCGCCAGGGCTGAAGGACAGGGAGAACGGCGCTTTCTGGCCGGGTTTGCCCCGCCCTGGCCGAGCTTCAAAAACGAGGTTCTAGAAAAAATAACGAGCATCATTGTCTCCCATAAAGCGGATCACGGCATCGAGGCCGCCCTGCACAACGAAACGGCTTACGGCATTCTAGCCCCGAACGGGGCTCCCCGAAATGCCCAACACCGCAAGCCTGTAAGCTCGTTTACAAAGCTGGAACATATCCTGGCTATTAAGGAAATCAAACTGCGGGCCGAACTCTTGCGGGATGTAACGCAAAAACCGCTTGCCGAGTGTTTGGAGTTTCTGCGCCGGGCGGAAGAACTGCAAGATAAAAAGGCCAAAGCGGCCCTGCTGGAATTTATAGACATGACGGAAAAGTCCTTTACTGAAAAATTTCAGTGCTTTGCCCACAAGCGCGGCATACGCGGCATACGTATTGTGGAGACGCTAACGCTGGTTCCCATTTGTAATAAGAAGGGCAAAGAATACAAGGGGCTTTTGAGCTCAAGCAACGCCTGGTATGATATTTATGAGAATGACAAGGGAAAATGGATACATGACGCTGTTTCAACATTTGATGCAAATAATAAACGAAAAAACAAAGAATTCATCCCGGAATATGCCGAGAAAGGATTCAGGCACGTCATGCGCCTGTTCAAAAATGATATGGTCGAGCAGGAAATTGACGGAGTAAAACGTTACTACTATGTGCTAAAGATTGAGACAAAGGGGCCGATATATCTTGTAGAACATATGCAGGCAAACGTAAACAAACGCCATGACGATAAAAACGAATCAGATGGTTTCAAGCTCAAAGCCATCAGCGCCGGACCTTTGCAAAAAATGAAAGCCAAGGCTATATTCGTTACTCCGGCAGGGCGAATCATTTATAAGGAGAGGCCCTGTCATGCTGCCCCACCTTCTGGAAATAAACGGAAATGAACGCTATTTGTGCAAGGAGCGCGGCTTTCTTTGTATCATGAATGAAGGCAAGCGGCTGGGCCGCCTGCCTTTGGATGATTTGAGCATGGTGCTGGTGGCGGGGCATGGAACCGTCATCAGCGCCAACCTGCTTTCAGCGCTGGCAGAACGCTGTGTGCCGGTAGTGCTTTGCAACGCTGCCATGCTGCCTGTTTCTCTGACTTTGCCGCTCTCGGGGCATCACCTGCAAAGCCTGCGTATGAAACAGCAGGCAGCGGCCTCCCTGCCCCTGCAAAAGCGCCTCTGGCAAAGTTTGGTTATGGCAAAAATCAACAATCAGGCCCAGGTTGCCGAAGGACTCGGCAAAAAATCCGGTCATCTGCGAGAGCTGGCCAAGGCAGTACGTTCCGGTGATTCTGATAACCGCGAAGCGGCGGCAGCGGCTGTTTACTGGCCCTTATGCTTTGGGAAAGGCTTTCGACGTGACAGGAACGAGTCCGGCGCAAACGCCCTGCTCAATTACGCCTATACCATACTGCGCTCGGCAACGGCCCGGGCTATCCTTCTCTCCGGCCTGCACCCGGCTTTTGGCCTCTTTCATCACAACAGCCGCAACAGCATGCCTCTCGCTGATGATCTGATGGAGCCCTTCAGGCCGGTTGCGGACTTGCTGGTGCTGACTCTGTTGAGCAGGGGAAAAAAAGATCTGGTCCCGGAAAACAAACAGTTTCTGGCCTCCCTGACCAACAGGGATATGTCGCTGAAGGGCGAGACATCACCCCTGTCAAGCTGTTTGCAGCGTCTTGCGCTTTCCCTTGCCGAAGTCTATGCCGGAGAAAAAAAGAGCCTGCTCCTGCCGGAAAAAATACTCCTGCCCGTTGAAATGCAGGCAATTCCCGCATGAGTGTATTGAACGGGTATAGAATCATGTGGGTTCTGGTTATGTTCGATCTGCCTGTGCTCACAGCGCCTGAGCGCAAAGAAGCAAATGCCTTTAGAGAGTTTCTGCAAGACTTGGGATTTGAACGCTGTCAGCTTTCCGTTTATATGCGCTGCTGCCCCGGCAAAGAAAAAATGGAACGCTATGTGCGCCAGATAAAAGGCAGTCTGCCGTGCGGCGGGAAGGTAGATATTGTATACTTCACAGATAAGCAATATGAAAATATTATTTCCTTCCGAGCCAATATCCGCCAAAAAAAGAAAAAAACGGAACAACTCGCGCTTTTTTAACGCATATCGCTCCGTTTTTTACGCCCATCTGTAGAAAAATATCAATAAATACAAGATATTATTTCTGATAGACTGTAGCAGAAGAGAAAATGGGGTCAAGCCGTAACTATACGCTACGACTCTCTTCCACCAAATGAACTGTAGCAGAAGAGAAAATGG
>DBDO01000137.1 GCA_002293605.1 Desulfovibrionaceae bacterium UBA930 | reverse complement strand
AGAAGCCATGCCTTAATATCAATTCCGTTTATTTTTGCATCAAAAACATACTGAACGCAAACCTCAGTAACAACAGGAAATCTCCTAATTTTACTTGTGTTTACATTGCCTGCAATATGGCCCTTTCCCTTATTCCAAATATTAGCATTTATATAGCGCCATCCATACTTTTCCAAAATTGGGTGAACCGTAGCCCATCCAATTTCAGAATTCCAAAACCATAACGTAGTCGCAGGAGTGGCTTTTTTCGCCCAGGCCGCAACATGTTGCTCGTACCAATCGGGTAAACCTAAATGATCTGAGGTATCTCCTTCAAAGCCCAAAACTCCATAGCCACCATCAGACACAATAACATTCGGAGTTTGCCAATACTTATATAAATCTAGGCTATTACCTCGATGTATAGAAAGAAGTTCGTTGCGCCAAGAAGTTAAATCTGTGTCGAGTGGTTCAATTGGCCTTACGGCACAGCCACGACCAACAGTGCTCGTGGGAACATTTTTGGAGAGCGACGGGATGTCTAAAATTTGATTCATTGCTTGATCCGTGGTTATGGACTTTGTAAAAATGATACATATAGTCATCATATCTTTTTGTCAAACCAAAATATCTTTTCGCACGCCCCCCGTATCTTGATTTCGTTGCGACCCTATGGGACTCAGACCTCGTGGCGGGGCTTCAGAGGGGTACAGACGCAGGCCCTGTAAGGCGTCCCTCTGCGGGGTGCGGGGCGGAGCCCCATAATATGAGAGGGCTCTCTTTTATGCGCTTTCGTGAGAGGCGAACAGGGGGGCGGCGGCGCTCATGGCCTCTGAGGCGGCAAAGGCATACACCACGTCCCCGGCCAGCATCCGGAAGCTCCCGTCCGGGTTGGCGAACAGTTCTTCTCCCCGACGAACGGCTATGATGGAAACCCCTGTTTTTTTTCTGAGTTCCGCCTGCAAGAGACTTAGACCATCCATGGGGGATGCAGGCTCCACGGTGATTGCGCTTACATTAAGGTGCGGAATTTGCTTTTGCAGCGCACCGAAGGAGGTTCCCGGCAGATCCAGGGAGCGCAGCATGGCGTAACTTTCGGAGCGCACCTCGCTAATGAAGCGCTCAATATCCGCGCGCGGCACCAGGTAGCGGGAAAGCACACGGGTGAAAATTTCCACTGCGGCTTCCAGCTCTTCAGGGATGACATCGCTCGCTCCAAGTTCGTACAGGGCCGGAATTTCACTGAAAAAGCGCGTGCGCGCCACAATATGCAGGCCGGGTGCCATATGCCTGGCCGTTTTAATAAGGTTGCGCGTGCCCACGGGGTCGGAAATGACGATAGCCAGAACGCGCGCCCGGCTGATGCCGAGAGCGTTCAGAGTGGCGGGATTCATGGCATCGCCGTAGGAGATGGGTTCTCCTTTGGCGGCATAGGCGCGTACCGTGTCCGGGTTCATCTCCAGAATGGCGTAGGGCACCCCGGCAACCTTGGCCGTGCGGGCCAGGTATTTGCCCCCAACGCCAAAACCTATGATAATTAAGTGATCGGACAGTTGCTCATCGGCCGGGCGTTCTTCCACTTCCCTGAGCATATGCCTGCTGAAAAGCAGGGAGACGGCGGGCAGGCGGGTGATTGCAGAGGCAAAGCGATGCGCGCCCGCAAGCAGAAAGGGGGCTGCCGCCATGGTCATAATGCTGGCCGCAAGAAAGATCTGGTAGTGATCGTCAAGAAGGAGCTGGTAGGCTTTACCCTCTTTGGCCAGCACAAAGGAAAATTCGCCAATCTGACAGAGCGCGAGGCCTGCGACGAGCGCAGGGCGCAAGGGGTAGCCCAGGCAAAGCGAGACAAGGGTGACCACCAGGGCCTTGATCACGAGCAGGGCCACGATAATGAGCGCTACCGCGACAATGTGATCGAAGAAAAAGTGTAGGTCCAAAAGCATGCCCACGGAAGTGAAAAACAGGCTGGTGAACACTTCCTTAAAGGGCAAAATGCCCTCCAGGGCGTTATGGCTGTATTCGGATTCCGACATGATAAGCCCGGCCATGAAGGCACCGAGCGAGAGAGAAAGCCCGAGCGAGGAGGTAATCCAGGCAATGGACAGGCAGATGCCGAGGGTGGCGATAAGAAAGAGGCTGCGGTTTCTTGAGCGCACAACCAGGGCGAGGCCGGGCGGCACCAGCTTGCGGGCGACCAGAAATACGGCGGCAATAATGCCCAGGGTCTTGAGGCCGGAAAGAATCAGATCAAGGCTGCTTTCCCCGCCGCCGATATCGGCCCCGGCCAGGAGCGGCACGGCCAGCATCATGGGCACGATGGCCAAATCCTGAAATATCAGAATGGACAGGGTGACGCGCCCGTGGGGGCTGTCCATCTGTCCGCTCTGCTGCAATATGTTGAGGATAATGGCTGTTGAGGAGAGGGCCACAAGACAGCCGATGAAAAAGGCATGGCTCGGCTGTCTGTCGAAAAAGAGCATCAGGGGCGCGACCGCCGCTATGGTCAGGCCGACCTGCAAAGCCCCGCCGAGAAAAACGGGCTTGCGCAGGCGGATCAGATCCCGAATGGACAGCTCCATGCCAATGGAAAACATCAGCAGCACCACCCCGACCTCAGCCAGCAGCTCCACCTCGTGCACGGCGCTTACCAGGCCCAGTCCGTAAGGGCCGCAGACCATGCCGGTCAGCAAAAAGCCCACAATGGGCGGCACCTTGATGCGGTAACAGCCATAAATAACAATACTGGCAAGACAGAAAATAACGACAAGCTCTTTGAGCAAAGGCAGTTCCATACAATCTCCGAAATAAGTATGCGCGCAATGTGCCAGTATGGCACAGGCAGCAAAAAAAGCAACAAGCGCAAGTGAATGGGCAGGGCAGGGGATTGCCGGGGGCTGTGCCCTCTCACGTTGATGAAAAGGCCGTGTTTTTTGTGGGGCTCCGCCCCACGCCCCGCCAGGGGCCTGAGGCCCCTGGCGGGGTGCAGGGGCAGAGCCCCTNNCCATTTTTGAGAGCCGCAGGCTTCTACACAAAAGGCCGAAAGAGCGCGGCCTATCCGCATTCTTTCGGCTGTAGTGTAGAGGCCGGGCGGCCCCAGTAAAAAACTCTCCCCGCCATCTTTCGGCAAATGCCGGGTCGGGGACGGCTAGGTTCAGCCCCTATTCCTTTGGGGCTACCGCCCCAGACCCCCTCGCTTTGCTTTGTCAGCGCAAAACGCAAGCAAAACAGAAATGGGGGTGCAGGGGCCGGACAAATCCAAAATAGGCCCCTGCCAGGGGGCTTGGGGGACGAAAGCCCCCATCAAGGTAACAGGGGGGCTGACCCTAATCAGTAAAATCCAGGGCCTTCCGTGAGGCCGCTGCTTCTTTGAGCAGGGCAGCGACTTTTTGGTGATCCGGGTGTGCGGCGTAAGCGGCCAGCCCTTCGGCGTTATCGTGGCGCGTTACCAGGATCAGTTCGGCCTTTTCCGTGCTACTGTCCAGCACAGTGAGGCTGACCGAGAGATCGATAAGTTCGGTAATTTTTCCGCGCAGGCCGTTCAGGGCCGCACGCACTTCGGCGGCGTTTTCCGCGCCGCTTTTTCCGCGCGCTGCTTCTTTGAAGGTCCACCAAACGATATGGGTGAGCATAGGGACTCCAGTGCCTTGGCAGTGTTGCGAGTGAGAGCTTTCGCAAGGGGGTGCGGGACAAGGGCGGGCGTGGGACCGCCTGCGCCAGTCTTGCGGGGCATGGAAGGCAAAGACGGGGCCGGTGCCCCGTCGGCTTACTTCATGCGGTAGGTAATCCGCCCCCGGGTGAGGTCATAGGGAGAGAGTTCCACCTTGACCCTGTCGCCGGGTAAAATACGGATATAAAATTTGCGCATCTTACCGGAAATGTGGGCCAGCACTTCGTGCCCGTTTTCCAGCTCAACGCGGAACATGGCATTGGGCAGGGCTTCCTGCACGATGCCGTCAATTTCAAGCGCTTCTTCTTTAGCCATGCCGTACCTTCTGAAAAAACCTTTCGACAGCGCGAAAGCGCGATTCCGGTCGCCTCAATTTTTATGACAGAGCGTTTTCCGTGTCATGTTTCAGGCCCTTTGTCAACGCATTATCCCCCAGCCTGCGCGCGCTTGCTGTTGCCGGAGGGGAATCTCAAGGATTGCGCTCCGGCAACGGCGGCACGGGTCAGTTTTACAGGCGTTGCAACACCCAGGCCACGCGGCCCACGATGTGTTCTTCATAGCCCTGGGCAGGGAGGCTTACTTCAGGGTGGGCGGTGTTATCGCTGCGCAGAATCAGGCGGTTATTCTGCGTATCCATGAACACGCGTTTGAAGACGATGCCTTCGTAAGGCAGGCGGACGCCGTACATTTCGCCCGAGGCGACATGTTTTCTTGTGGTATCCATGCCCACGTAGGCTCCTTTGAGAATGGCGGGTTCCATGCCGGCGGAGTCGGCCCGCACCACATAGGTGCCGGGACCGGCAAAGGATTGCGGAATGCTCAACCTGCCGATGGCGAGTTCGCTTTCTCCCTCTTCCTGGCTGGCCTGGGTGGAGTGCACCTGCACGATCATATTTTTGGCGTCCGGGCCGCCATAGCGGGAGCTTTCCTCACAGACCGCCGCGCCGGTAGCGGGGGCGTCCACCGGGGCATAGCCCTGGTCGGTACGCAAATACATGGGGCCGCTGCCTTTTTTCAGCCAGTCCGGGTTCAGGCCAAACTGTTCAAAAAGTTTCATGTACCAATCGGAGGGGACGGAATTTCTCCGCTTGGCATCCGAGATGCTTGATTGCCTGATATCCAAAACCTCGGCCAGTTCTACCTGGGTCCGGGTGTTTGTAGCAAACTTGATGCGTTCGAATATTTCTTCGAAATTGACCACTTGTTTCTCCTAAAATCGTGCTTCTGAGTCTTTCATGCGCGATTGCCTTTTACATTGTCACCCTGGGGAGAAGGATGTCCGACCGCGCAGGGCGCGAATACCCCACATGGAAGAGGTGAAAAGCCGGAACAGCATATCCGACCAATGTAAAGGCATTCCCTCGTTCCCGGCTGTGCCGCACGGGGCGCACATTGAAGAGGGAGTATCGCGTTTTCCGGATCTAGAAGTAAGAACTAAAGTTGATTAGGCAAGTCCTATATCGGCAGTTTTATAAAATTACTGATATAAATTTAATAATACCAAGCTGTTCGTCTATCCCTGCAAAGTTGTGCGCGAGCCTTTGGAAAAGGGGATAGTTGCGATACCCGCAGGGCCTTTGTGTCCACAGGCCCTGGCACGAGAACGGTCAGATAAAGCTTTTTCTTGCTGCAGGGCGCACGCAAAGCCTTTATCTGACACCGGCGAATGACCCCAGGAGGAATGTCACTTTAAATATTTGAGCAAGGGATCTCCATTGGAAAAAACAATCCGGCTGTTCTCTTTAAATGCTTTCTTGTATACCTCCAGGCTTTTAGAAAATTCATAAAAGTCGGGATCCGCAGCAAGCGCTTCGGCAAAGATTCTGATGGCCTTTGCGTCCGCCTTGCCTCGAATGATAATGCTCTCCCTGTTGGCATCCGCCAGAATGATATCGCGTTGCATCTCCGCTTCAGACCGGATGCGCAGGTATTCGGACTCGCCTTCATAGCGGTATTTGTTCGCCATGCGCTGCCGTTCGGCGTTCATGCGGTTAAAGATGGCCGGGCGGTTGGGCAGGTCCGTCCGTTTAATGCGCACATCCACGATGGCCACGCCGTACTGCTTGGCCTGCGTCTGCGATTTATTCAAAACTTCCGCCATGATAGCGGTGCGTTTGGTGTAGACGACCTCATTGAGTTCTTTGCTGCCGATAGCGGCGCGCAATTGCGAGTAGACGATTTCGTCCAGGCGCTTTTCCGCCGCGCGTTCGGTGCGCAAGGAGCGGTAGAAGAGCAGCGGGTCGGTAATGCGCCAGCAGACGTAGTTGTCGATTTCAAAGGCCTTCAGGTCGGAAGTCAGGCTTTCGGTCTTGGCGCTTTCAAATATCAGGAGCCGGTCTTCGAAATAGACAGCGTTCTGGATGAAGGGGAGCTTGAAATTAAGGCCCGGCTCACGGGCCGCGCTTTCCCTGGCTTCGCCGAGTTGGAGCACAATGGCCCGCTCGCGCTCGTTCACAAAAAAAATCGACTGGCTGCCGATAAAGGCAATAAGGGCAGCAAGAATCAGGGCAAGGCCTGCTTTACGGCTCATGGCTGTTTCACCTCCCGTGCCAGGGCGCTCTCCTTTGGCAGGTTCCTGAGAGAAGGGGCGGAAGGGTCAAGGTTGAGCAGGGGCAGGGTATGGCTGCCAGCATCCTTGGAAAGCACTATTTTTTGCAGGCCCGGCGCGGAAAGCAGCTCATTCATGGCATCAAGGTACATGCGTTTTTTGCTGACATCCCTGGCCTTGTTAAATTCATCCACCATAGCCATGAAGCGCCGTGCCTCACCAGTGGCGGATTCTTCAACCTGCCTGCTGTACCCCTGCGCGGCATTAAGCATGCTCTGCGCCGTACCGTTGGCCACCGGCACAATCTGCATACGGTAGGCCTCGGCCTCGTTGATTCTGCGCACCCGGTCTTCGCGCGCGCTGGCCACATCCTTGAAGGCCGCCTCGACATCTGGCGGGGGTTGGGCGTCCAGCAGCTGCACGGTGTGAATTTTTACCCCCATGTCGTAGGGTCTGAGGATATTTTCCAGCACCTGCAAGGTTTCGATTTGTATTTCCGTACGCCCGGAGGTCAGGATATTGTCGATCATGCTGCGGCCGACAACTTCGCGCATGGCCGCTTCAGAGGCGATTTTGATAGTGTTTTCCGGGTCGCGCACATTGAACAGGAACTTGTTCGGCTCACTGATGTTATACTGCACGTTAAAGCGCAAGTGGACGATATTTTCATCGCCCGTAAACATGCTGGCCTCTTCAGCCGTGCTTTTTCCGGAACCGCTTTTGTAGGCAGCGGTTCTGCCCCCTTCAAGGGTCTGGCCTATGACCATGGTGCGCAAAGGCTCGGCAACCACAATCTCTGCCTGCTCAATGGGGTAGGGCAGGTGGTAGTGCGGCCCGTCAATGACTTCGCGGCTGAACTTGCCAAAGGCGGTAATGACTCCGACTTCTCCGGGCTTGACAATAAAGATGCCTGAGGCTAGCCAGAGAACAAGGGCGACAATGAACACCACACCGACAGGCAGGCCTTTGCTGGACAGTTTGGACAAAAAACCGCCCGGATTGAAATTCTCGAAAGGATTTCCCGGCCCCTCATTGTGCGACTGCGGCGTTCTGCCCTGCCTCTGCCGTTTTTCTTGTAGTTTTTCCCAGTCCCAGTTCATTGCTGGACAATAGAGGACAGTAAGAAAATGGTCAAGCGATACCCCCCGGCCCGTCTCGCTGTAAGTGAAAAATCTGTATACTTTTTAGGGCTCCGAGGCCTGCCCGCATGTTGAGCTTTCGCCTTCCCCAACGCAAACATAGGCATTTTGCGCAAGAGAGCTTAAAGCAGAAGCTTGTTCGCCTGCTTTTGCTTCTTGCGCTTTTCGGCGCGCTCGTATACGGCTTGTTGCTCAACAACGAGCGGCGCATGGAGATGCTCAGAAAGCCCGGAGCGGCCCGCCCGGCGCATTCTTTCATCACCCCGGCGCACACGCCTTTCCCCTACCCTGTAGCCCTTTTTTTTGCATGAGCGTATCCGATCATTCTTTTGTGCGCATTCACACCGATGGTTCCTGTCTTGGCAACCCCGGCCCCGGCGGCTGGGCCGTGCGTATGGAATGCAAGGGTGAAGTGCGTTTTCTTTCCGGCGGTTTTGCCCGAACTACCAACAACCGTATGGAGATTTACGCCGCCCTGATGGCGCTTGGGGCCCTCACGCGCCCGTGCCGGGTGGAACTGCACACGGATTCGCGCTACCTGTGCGATGCGGTGGAAAAGCGCTGGCTTGCGAACTGGCGCAGGAGAAACTGGAAAAAGGCCGATGGCAAGCCCGTATTGAACCAGGACTTGTGGGAGCGGCTGCTGCCCTTGCTGGAGACGCATCAGGTGCGCTTTTACTGGGTTGAGGCCCATGTGGGGCATGAGGAGAACGAGGCGGTGGATCGTCTTGCCCGCTCGGAGGCCGCCGGGACTAATTTGCCCAGGGACGAAGGTTTTCAGTAAGGAAAGCTTGGCCCGCGCCGCTCGAAACACGCCATCCGTCCCGCTGCGCGGTCCGGATATAAAGGAAGCCGATGGCAAGAGAAGCAGACGGGAAAGGAAGCTTCCTTATAAAAATCATAAATTATGGAAAACATTTATACAAATCTGCTGATACCACTGCTGCGGCTGGTAGGCAGCATGTGCGCGGGCCTGCTTATAGCCAGCCTGCTGGAGAGCCTGCACTGGACGCGCCTTGTGGCGAAACTGGCCGCTCCGCTGGCCCGGGCAGGGCATTTGCGGGAGGCCTCGGCAGCCTCTTTTGCCCTGGCCTTTGTCTCTCCCGCCGCCTCCAATTCCCTGCTGGCCGAAGCCCATGCCAGGGGGGAGCTGACGCGCAGGGAACTGGTGTTCGCCAACCTTTTCAACAGCTCCCCTTCCTTTCTGGTCCATCTGCCCACGCTCTTTTCCCTGGTCTTTGCCTTTCTCGGGCCTCTGGCCTTTGTTTACGTGGGGCTCTGCTTTATTGCCGCAGCCCTGCGCACGGCCTGCACCCTGGCTGTGGGGCGCCTTTTACTGCCCGCGCCGGAAGCGGGCGGGCTCTTTCCCGCAGCGCAAAAAAAACAGGGGGACTGGCGGGAAACGGCGCGCCTGACCTTGCGGCGCTTCAAAAAGCGCATAAGCAAGCTTCTGCTGTTCACCCTGCCTGTGTACGTTCTTTTTTTCGCCCTGCAGCAGATGGGGCTTTTCACTGCGGCCGAGCGCTGGATGGCCGGGCATGCCGACTGGCTGGGCTTTCTTGATCCCAAAAGCCTCGGCATTGTGATCATGTATCTCTTGTCCGAATCCGGGGCCGCCCTGTCAGCCGCGGCTTCGCTGGTCGATGCCGGGGCCCTTGCGCCGCAGGAAATCGTGCTGGCCCTGCTGGCGGGCAACATCCTGTCCACCCCGGTGCGCGCGTTGCGCCACCAGCTTCCCTCCTACGCAGGCTACTATTCCCCGGCCCTGGCCCTGCACCTGGTGCTGATCAACCAGCTTTGCCGGGCCGCCAGCCTGGTGCCGGTGGCAGTGGCCTATCACTGCTACGCTTTTTAGGGGAACGCTGATTTATTCCCTAATCAGTGCTTCCCTATCATTATGAAGTCACTTCTACATTGAGCGGACAGTGACCGAACACTTCTTGGAAAAATCCGCAGGGTGATAACTCAGCTTGGCCTGGCGCAGGCCTTCATCATCCAGATCCTGCTCGCGGTTGATATAGGTGAATTTTGTGCCCATATCGTTGCAGAACAGGTAGTTGATGGCCTGGTACGCGCCTTTGATGCCGCCAGCGGCCTTTTCAAAATGGATGATCAGCGTGTCCTGGTTCAGGGGTTCGCCCAGGGTATAGGCGACAGGCACGCCGTCAATGCGGATAATGCCCCCGCACAGGCCGGGGATGTCGTTCCAGTGGGCCAGCACCCGTGCGACCGCATCGTTTTCCGCGAGCAGGGCTTCGGACGATTCGCAGTCCCGCCAGCGGCACCACTCGGTCTGCATGTTCAGCACGGTTTCAACGCAGTTTCCGGTAAGCGTCTGATACTCGTAGCTGTACTGTTTTTGAAACTGCTTGAGCAGATTCTTTTTTTTATGGAAGCGGTTGCCCGGAAGCGTTGCCAGCTCGGAGGCCAGATAGAGGTAGTCCCACTGGCCGCGGGTTTCTTCCACTATAACCGCATCGCCAAGTTCCACGCTCCAGGCCTCGCATAAGGCGTAAGGGGCCCTGATCAGCCGGGTGCCCGGCGCCATTTCCGGCCTTTCCTGCCAGTCTTCAACCTCATGCCAGGGGCCTACCGGGGCCCAGTAGGCGGGCTCTGGCCGCATCTGGCGTATCCAGCAAAGCGTGCCGTCAAAGCGCCACTCCAAATGGTAGTGCGGGGCCCAGCCCCAGATGTTGGCGAAGCTGTAGTCCGAGGCCTGACTCTTGTTGCTGTGCAGCAGCTCAAGGTAGTGATCCATGCCCTCAAAGGAAATGGGAGAATATATTGTCGGCAACATTGCGGGTCATCCTTCCCGTCCCGCAAGGCGGAACAGAGGGGGAATTACTCGGGAGCGGCTGCTTTTTTGCCAAAGCGTTTTGCGGTTGAAGCGAAACGGCGCCAATCCCGATAAAAAAACAAATACAGGCAAATGCCCGCTTGTACAACCTGGGAAATAAGCATGGCGGCAAATACCCCGGAGGCGTCCCGCAGCACGATATGCCCCATATACCAGGCCAGGGGCAGGCGCACCGCCCAGGTTCCCACGCTGAAGGCCGTCAGGCTGAAAAGGGTCGCGCCCGCGCCGGAAAAAATTCCGCTCATGATCATGCTGATCACAGTGCAGGGCGTAGCCAGCAGATTAAACAGCATATAGCTTGCGGCAACCGCCTGCACGGCGGGATCTTCCGGCGAAACAAAGGCCGCGACCTGCGGTACCAGGGGATAGATGCAGGCGGCTACCGCCCCCATGCACAGCGCGCCTGCTGCGGTCACGCGCAGACCCACCCGCGTGGCTTCCGCCGGATTGCCCGCGCCCAGGCAATGCCCCACCAGAACAGAGGCCGTAAAGCTGAAGGCCATTGCGGGCATGAAAAGAATGCCCTCGATACGCAATCCGGCCACCAGCCCGTTCACCGCAACCACGCTGTCCGAAGGCAGGGTGTTGGTAATGGTGAAAAGCATCATGTAGCCGAGCTGCCACAGTATCTGCGCGCCGCCCGAAGGCAGGGCCACTTTCAGCACATAGGGAAAGGCCCGGCGCTCCCAGCGCCATGCGGCAAAACAGCGGCGGGAGAGGAGGCCCCGGCGCAGCAGAACAGCGAGGTTAAAAAGCCCTCCTGCGGCTACGGAGAAGATGGAGGCGTACACAAGGCCCGCCCCGCCGAGCTTCGGCATGCCCCACAGGCCAAGCCCCAGGCCGATATCGAGAACAGCGTTGATAAGGCACACCACCACGGCCGAGCCCAGCGGTGCCCAGACGATCTTGTGGGCCCTGAATACTGCGGTTGTGATAAAGGCCAGATAGCTCGCGGGCAGAATGGGCAGAAAAAGCAGCCACAGCTCCAGAGTCTGGGGATAAATCGCGGGCGGCACCTGTAAAAACTTCAGCAACTGGGGCGCGAACGCAAAGCCGAGCGCCATGCTCGCGGCGCAGAACAGTGCCCCTACCTTGAGGAGAAGACCCGCGTAGCGGTCGGCCCGCAAGCGTAGCCGCGCGCCCAGAGACTGGCTGATGGCGGCCACGCCCCCGTTGACCAGGGCCATGCCTATAACCAGCAGAAAAAATTGAAATTGGGTGATGATGCCGATAACGCCCTGCAAGTGAGGGTGAATGCGACCGGCCACGGCCACGTCCGTANNATACGGCCGGCCACGGCCACGTCCGTAAAGCCGATCAGAAACTGAAAGAGCATGGTCAGGGCCTGGGGCCAGACCAGGGACGCGATCTCGCGCGAAGACACCCGCGACTTGAAAGAGGGGGGCTTGGCCTGGGGAATCGCCTGAGAGTGCGGGGGAATGGCGCTCAAAAGCCCTCTTCCAGCGGCGGGCTGATCATCCAGGGGCCGAGCGCCCCTGTTTCTGCGGAGGCGAGGCGCGCCGCCTGCGCAGGATCGCTGCGCAGATGCACC
>DBDO01000230.1:588-10241 GCA_002293605.1 Desulfovibrionaceae bacterium UBA930 | reverse complement strand
CCGCGCTGATCCGCAGCCCGGCGGCCACGCGCCCCTGGCAGCATGTGCTGGAACCGCTGTCCGGCTACCTGTGGCTCGGAGCGAACCTGCTGCAAGCTCCTGCCCGCGAAGGCCTGCAACTGCACGGGGAGTCCTTCAATTTTGGCCCTCCTGCGGAGGTAAACGCCACTGTGGGCGAACTTGCCGAAGCCCTGGTCCGCCACTGGCCCGGCTTTTCCCTGTCCATAAGCCCTGCGGCAGCGGATGAAAAAAAAGAAGCCACCCTGCTGAAACTTTGTTGCGACAAGGCTCTGGCGCACCTTGCCTGGAAGGCGACCCTGCCCTTTGCCGAAACCGTGCGCTTTACGGCAGAATGGTACCGCCGTCTGCGAGAGACGCCGAAAGATATGTATGCCTTTAGCGCCGGGCAGATTGCGGACTATACGGAAAAAGCGCGGGAGCAAAAGGCCGCATGGACGGACTGAGCATGCCGGAGGGTGCGCACGCGGCCGCGCTTGCGGGCGTCTGGACCTGCCCCTTGCGAGTTATTCCCACCGCAGGCGGTCCGGTGCTGCACATGCTGCGCGCCGACAGCCCCCTGTTCGGCGGCTTTGGCGAAATCTATTTTTCCGAAGTGGATTCAGGCACAATCAAAGGCTGGAAGCGCCACCGTGAGCAAAGCCAGACCTTTGCCGTGCCTGTGGGACGGGTTGCGTTCACGCTCTATGATGGCAGAAGCGGATCGCCCACCTACGAACGCGCGGAGCGCTTTATCCTGGGCAGGCCGGAGGCGTACAAATTGCTGCATATTCCCCCTGGCATCTGGTACGCCTTTACAGGCATCAGCGATGCGCCCGCGCTGATTGCCAATCTGGCGGACATAGCGCACCGGCCCGAAGAAGCGGAGCGCCTTGCGCTTGACGCGCCGGACGCACCGCCCGTTCCCTGGCGCTTGCAACCGTGAAGGACGCCATGAACCATACCGCTTCGCGCCGCTATCTCGTTACCGGGGGCTTTGGCTATGCCGGGGCCTGGATCAGCGCACAGCTCGCCGCAGAGGGGCATCGGGTCTTTGTGCTTTCGCGCCGGGCCAGAGCCCCGCAGGCCGCATGGCCCTGCACCCTCATCAGCGCGGATATTGAAAGCCTGAGCCCGGAAGAACTGGCCCCCCTGCTGCCCGAGGGCCTGGACGGCATCGTCCATGCCGCCAGTTTGAACGAGGAATTTTTACCAGACTACCCGCGCCGGGCCTTGCTGGTGAACGGACTGGGCACGCGCAATCTGATTGCGGCCCTGCTTTGCAAGCAGCAGGGTCGACAGGATCAGGCTTCCGGAAGGCTTCCCCTGCTGCTCTATTGCAGCACCATCCATGTATACGGGGCCGCAGGCGGTGCGATCAGCGAGGCCTCGCCCCCCGAACCCAGAAACGATTACGCGCTTACCCACCTGGTCGGCGAGGAATACTGCCGTTTATTCATGCGCACCAGAAAGCTGCCCTGCATTATCGTGCGCCTGAGCAACGGCTACGGCGCGCCCAAGCTGGCAGACAGCGACAAGTGGCACCTGCTGCTCAATGATCTGTGCAGGGCCGCCATGCAGGACAAAGAGCTCGTGCTGCGCTCCCACCCCGATACCCCGCGTGATTTCATCTGGCTGGGGGATGCGGCCAAGGGCATCCACAGCCTGCTTGCGCGCCCGGATCTGGCGGGCCGCCTTTTCAATCTCTCCACAGGGACGAGCGTCAGCATCGGCACGGTGGCGCGCCGCGTGGCCGCTGCCGCCGCAAAACGCCTGGGGCGGGAAGTTCCCCTGCGCTTTGCCTGCGCCGAGGGCAAAAAACCGCAAGACCTGCATATCAGCAATGCGGCCTTTGTCGCGGCCACCAGGCAGCGCTTTGCAGATCACATGGATGAGGAAATAGCCCGTTTGCTGGAAACTGTACGCTAGGCTCAGGCCTCATTATTTGAGGCCTGAGCCCCAAAGTAATGAGGTCTGAACCTAAGCGAATATGTCCGATTTGTTGAGCTTAAACCCATCCTCCCGGCGCTTGCGGCGCAGCTGCGTCAGCACGACAAGGCCCAGAAGAATGAGGCCGGGTATGCTGAACAGCCCCTTGTCCGGGCGCTCGCTCGGCACTTCCAGGCCCAGTACCTCGGTCGGGTCGTCCATGTTCAGGCCGAGCTTTTCCACCCGGCTGTCCACCAGCACATCGTTTACCATGAGCTTGTCGCCTTCCCAGGCAAGTACAAGACCTGCGTTTTCCAGCTTTTGCTCCGCGCCTTCGCCTTCAACAGGCAGAGCCAGGACCTGTTTTTTGATCCTGCCCTCTCCAAAATCCGTGCTCACAAAAAGACGCAGGGAATCGCCTTTTTTCAGGCTCTCCACGGTCTGCATCAGTTCAGCGGGCGGCAGGGTTTGATAGGGCGGATACAGGGCGTTTTGCGGCAGATCCGGGCGAAAGAGAACGATCATGGCGGCGAGCAGCAGCACGACCTCCCACCAGCGCGCGCGCGTGAGCATAAAGGCCTGGGTGGCGCAGGCAAAGGCCATGCAGGCCAGAACAGCCGTCAAGAGCACCCAGATGAGCTGCCCGGTGCTCTCAATGCCTATCAGCAGAATTTCCGGGTTGTACAAAAAGACGAAGGGCAGAATGGCCGTGCGCATCTCGTAGTAAAAACCCTGGATGCCGGTTTTGAAGGGGTCGCCCCCGGAAATACCGGCTGCCGCAAAAGCGGCCAGGGCCACTGGAGGCGTTGCATCGGCCATGATGCCGAAATAGAGACAGAACAGGTGCACCGCGACCAGGGGAATGGCCAGACCGTGCGCTGCGGCCAGATTGTAAATAACCGGAGCGAGCAGGGTGGACACGATGATATAGTTGGCCGTGGTCGGCAGCCCCATGCCCAGAATCAGGGCCAGAATGGCGGTCATGATCAGCACCAGCGGCAGATAGCCCATGGACAGGGCTTCCACCACCGAGGCCAGTACCTGGCCCACGCCGGTCAGGCTGACCGCGCCCACGATAATGCCCGCGCTGGCCGTGGCCAGACCGATGCCCACCATATTCTTGCCCCCGGCCACCATGCTGTTGAGCAAACGGCTCAGGCCTTCCATAAAAGCCGGGAATACCGGTTCCTTGCGCAGGATTGCCGTGAGGGGCTTTTGCGTAAGCAGGATAAAGGCCATGCAGGAGCAGGCGTAAAATGCGGCCAGACCCGGAGACATCTCCATGACCATCAGGCACCAGACCAGGGCTGCTATGGGCAGCAGAAAATGCAGGCCGGACAGCAAAATGGGCTTGACCGCAGGCAGGTGCATAAGCTGCTCGTCGCCTTCCGGCAGTTCCGGATAACGCAGGGAAAGCGCAACCAGGGCGGAGTAGCCGATAAGCAGCAGCAGAGCGAAGACAATCCAGGCATAGCCGCCGAACAGGGCCGGAATCCAGGCCGTAAGATAATGAATGGCCCCTATGAGCAGGGTCAGGGCGGAAAGGGTCAGTCCCCAGCCGATCAGGCGGTGTTTCAGGGTGGATTGGCGAGGCAGGCCCACCATGTCCATTTTACAGGCCTCAAGGTGCACGATGTACAAAAGCGAGCCGTAGGTCAAAAGGGCCGGAATAAAGGCGTGTTTGATAAGCTGGGCATAGGGCATGTTGATGTATTCGACCATCAAAAAGGCCGCTGCGCCCATGACCGGGGGCATGATCTGCCCGTTTGACCCGGCCGCGACCTCCACCGCTCCGGCCTTTTCCGCGGAAAAGCCCACCTTTTTCATCAGCATGATGGTGACCGGGCCGCAGGTCAGTACATTGGCGATGGACGAGCCGGAAATCAGGCCGTGCAGGCCCGAGGCCACAACCGCCGCCTTGGCCGGACCGCCGCGCAGGTGCCCCAGCAAGGCGAAGGAAAGCGAGGTCAGGTAGTTGCCCGCGCCCGCGTTTTCCAGCATGGCCCCGAAAAGCACGTATAAAAAGACGAAGCTGGTGGATACGCCAAGGGGCACGCCAAAGACTCCTTCCTGGGTCAGCCAGAATTGGGAGGCGGCCCGGGAAAGCGAGGCCCCGCGATGGGCGATCAAATCCGGCGCAAAAGGACCGGCAAAGACATAGAGAATAAAGACAATGGCCACGCAGGTCATGGGCAGGCCCATGACGCGCCGGGTGGCTTCCAGCAGAAGAACTATGCCCACGCAGGCCACTATAATGTCTTCCTGGGTGGGAATGCCTGGCCGTGCGGCCAGAGCGTCCTGAAAAATATACAGGTAGGCCGCGCAAAAACCCGCTATTGCCGCCATCACCCAGTCATACAGGGGAATACGGTCCTTGGGGCTGCCCTTGAGCATAGGAAAGCCCAGGTAAGCGATGAAAATGGAAAATCCCAGATGCAGGGAGCGGGCCGCCGTGTCATTAAACACCCCAATGCCCAAGGCAAAAGGCAGGGGCGAGGTGTACCAGACCTGGAACAAGGACCAGAGAATGGGAATGATGAACAAAACGGCATGGGGAATTCCTGAAGGCTTGCGCCGACCCGTCTCCTTTTCCAGCATTTGTCTGATCAGCGTGGATTGGCCTTCAGAATGCGCCTCGGACATGAAAACTCCTTCTCGTAAACAGTAAGGCTACAGCAAGGGGGCGAAAGTCCAGGGGAGGCTCCGCCTCCCCTGACCCCTTCGCCAGGGGCTGTTTATCAATACATGTGGGGCTCCGCCCCAGCCCCGCAAGGGGCCTATTTGCTTTGAATGAGTTCGCCTTCGCTACGCTCAAGACGAACGGCCTTGCCCCCTGATCCCGAAAAGCGGCAAAGCCGCTTTTCGGGAATTGCGGGTGCAGGGGGCCACCTCCCCTGCCAGAGGAGACTGGGGAGGCAGAGCCTCCCCAGAGAACTATTGAAATACAGCCTATTTCATCAGCCCGGCTTCTTTGAAATACTTCACAGCGCCGGGGTGGTAGGGCACGGAGTTGCCTTCCAGCATCTCCTGGGGAGTCAGGCTGGCCAGGGCCGGGTGCAGCTTCTTAAATTCTTCCAGGTTGGCGAACACGGCCTTGGTGATCTGGTAGGCGGTTTCATCCGGGAGATTCGCGCTTGTCAGGAGCGTGGCGCGCGGGCCAAAGGTCTGCACGTCCTTGTCCGTGCCCTTGTACATGCCGCCGGGAATAACGGCTTCGGGGTAGAAGGGGAACTTCTTCATGAAGGTTTCCACCTTGGGGCCGCTTACGGGTACAACGTGGGAATTGCAGGTAGTGGCGGCTTCCTTGATCGAGCCATTGGGGTGGCCCACCACATAGACATAGGCATCGATTTTATTATCGCACAGTGCCCCGGCCATTTCAGCGGGCTTGAGGTCCGTGGCCAGTTTATAGGTCGCGGGCGTCCAGCCATACTCCTTCATCAAAAGTTCCAGGGTATTGCGGTTGCCGGAACCGGGGTCGCCAAGGTTCATGCGCTTGCCGGGCAGGTCGTCAAAGCTTTTGATCTTCGCATCGTCCCTGGCCACCAGGGTAAAGGCTTCGGACTGCAGGGAAAAAAGGGCGCGCAAATTTTTGTCCGGCCCGGCCTTTTCAAACTGCTCCCCGCCGTTGTAGGCGTGATACTGGGTGTCGGACTGCACGATGCCCATGGAAAGATCACCGGAGCGGATGGCGTTGACGTTAAATACCGAAGCGCCGGTGGACTCAACCGTGCAGCGCACGCCGTGCTCTTTGCGTCCCTTGTTGACCAGACGGCAGATGGCTCCGCCCACGGGGTAATAGACGCCGGTAATGCCGCCGGTGCCGATGGTCACAAACTCTTCAGCCTGCGCGCTCTCAAAGCCCGGCAGGGCCAGAACGGCACCAAGGCCCAGCACGCAGATCGCGCGTTTGAAAAAAGCGGTGTATTGCATCATGCACTCCTCGGTAGTAGGTTTTTTTTACGACTTTTTCGCGCTTTCCTCAGTCTTGTCTTTTTCCTTTTCCCGCAAACGCAGATTCAGTTCCCTGAGCTGACGATTATTCACGGCAGCCGGAGCCCCGGTCAAAAGGCAGGTGGCTTTTTGCGTCTTGGGGAAGGCGATAACATCGCGAATGGATTCCGCCCCGGCCAGCAGCATGGCAAAACGGTCCAGCCCGAAGGCGATGCCGCCGTGGGGCGGCGCGCCCATTTCCAGGGCCTGAAGCAGAAAGCCAAACTGGCTTTCCGCCTCCTCCTCGCTAAAGCCCAGGGCTTTGAACATGCCCCGCTGCACATGCGCGGCATGGTTGCGGATGGAACCGCCTCCAAGTTCCGTGCCGTTGAGCACCATATCATAGGCCCTGGCCAGGGCCGCTGCGGGGTCTGCGGCCAGTTTTTTCGGGTCCGCCTCTTTGGGCGAGGTGAAGGGGTGGTGGCAGGCCGCGTAGCGCTTTTCCTCCTCATCATATTCAAAGAGGGGAAAATCTGTAACCCAGAGAAAGTTCAGGGCCTCCTTGTCCACAAGGCCCAGATGCTCGCCCAGCTTTACCCGCAAATTCCCCAGGGCCGCGTTGACCATGCCCGGTTCGCCCGCCTGGAAAAAGATCAGGTCCCCGCATTCAAGGCCGAGGGCCTCGCTCAAGCCGGCCCGCTCCTCTTCGGACAGGAATTTGGCAATGGGTGACTGCCATTCCACCAAGCCGTCTTCGGTCTTGCGCGCCTTGACCCAGGCAAGACCCTGGGCACCGTAAATCTTCACAAATTCGGTAAATTCGTCAATTTCCTTGCGGGTTATGCCTTCCCCGCCCGGAACGCGCATGGCCTTGACCAGGGGGGCTGCTGAAAACAGGCGAAAGCCCGAGCCGCGCACAATAGCGGTCACATCCTTGAGTTTCAGATCAAAGCGGGTGTCCGGCTTGTCCAGGCCGTAGTCGGCCATAGCCTCTGCATAGCTCATGCGCGGGAAGGGGCAGGGAATTTCGCACCCCCGTACCTCCTTCAATACGCGCGCCACCATGCCTTCGGCCATGCCCATGACCGCCTCTTCATCCACAAAGGACATTTCAATGTCCACCTGCGTAAATTCGGGCTGCCTGTCGGCGCGCAAATCTTCATCGCGAAAACAGCGGGCGATCTGAAAATACCTGTCCAGTCCGCCCACCATAAGCAGTTGCTTAAAAAGCTGCGGGCTTTGCGGCAGGGCGTAAAATTCGCCCTGGTTAACACGGCTGGGCACCAGAAAGTCCCGCGCGCCCTCGGGCGTGGAGCGCGTCAGCATGGGCGTTTCCACTTCTACAAAGCCCAGTTCGTCAAGATAGCGGCGCACGGATTGCGCCACTCGGTGGCGTAAGGTCAGGTTGGCCGCCATTTTCGGGCGGCGCAAATCAAGATAGCGGTGCTCCAGGCGCAGGTTTTCACCCGGGTCCACGCGGTCTTCGATCATAAAGGGCGGGGTCTTGGAGGTGTTGAGCAGCTTCCAGGAGCGCACCACAACTTCTATCTCTCCTGTGGGCATATTCGGATTGGCCATGCCCTCGGGGCGGGCGCGCACGTAGCCGTCAAGCGCGATCACATACTCCGAGCGCAGAATGTGCGCGCTTTCATGCGCCCTCGGCGCGACTTCGGGGATGAAGACTACCTGGGTCAGGCCGTCCCTGTCGCGCAGATCCACAAAGATAAGCCCGCCGTGGTCGCGGCGAAACTGCACCCAGCCGCACAACCGGACTTCTTCGCCCAAATGCGCGGCGTTCAATGCCCCGCAGGAGTGGCTTCTGGCGAAATCCCCCAGCGCTTCGATATATTTCTGGTGTTCCTGTTGCAGATCCGCTTGCTGGTTTTCTGTGCTCATGGAGAATCCTTCTTGCTTTGGGGCTAGCGGTATCCGCCCTTGCGCCCTTTTTCCAGTTTCTGCTCGGCGCGTATGCCGGCCCAGTCCCGCAGGGTGAGCAGGGGAAGAGTGGCTTGATCCCCGCTGTCCATATGCTTGACCACAACGCTTTGTATGGCAAGTTCAGCCTCGCCCATAATCAGGCAGTATTCCGCGTTTGTGCGCGAAGCCTGCCGAAGCTGGCTTTTCAGGCTTTTGTATTCAAAGGACATCTCTCCCGCAAGGCCGCTTTCGCGCAAGGTTTGGGCCGCGAGCAGGGCCGTATCCGCCGCATCGGCAGCAAGCACGGCGAAATAAAAGTCCGGCCTCGGGCGGGCCTGCCCGGCGGCTTTCTCTTCCAGCATCAGGGCCAGACGTTCCATACCGCAGGCAAAGCCTACCGCAGGCACATCCGGGCCGCCGAGCTGACGCACCAGTCCGTCATAGCGCCCCCCGCCCGCAACCGAGCCCTGCGCGCCGATGCTGGAGGAGACGATCTCAAAGGTCGTCCGACAATAATAATCCAAGCCGCGCACCAGACGGGGGTTGATCGTATAGGGCATGCCCCGCTTGTCCAGAATGCCCAGTACCGCGTTAAAGTGCTCCGAACACTCGGGGCAGACATGCTCGCGGATACGCGGCGCGTCAAGGGTTTGCTCCTTGCAGGAGGGAACCTTGCAGTCCAGCACGCGCATGGGGCTGCTCTCCATTCTGCGGCGGCAGTCCTCACACAGAGTTTGAGGGTCTATGCGGCGCAGAAAGGCGGTCAGCGCGTCCTGGTATGCAGGGCGGCACTCCTTGCAGCCCAGGGTGTTCAGTTCCGGCGTAAGATTATCGAGCCCTATTTCCTTCAGGAAGAACATGAGCATGAGCAGCATTTCGGCGTCCACCTGCGGCTCGTGCGTGCCAAAGCATTCGCAGTCGAGCTGATGGAACTGGCGCATGCGTCCTTTTTGCGGGCGTTCGTAGCGGAACATGGGGCCGTAGGCGAAAAAGCGGCTCACGCTTTCCCGCGCATGGCAGGAATTTTCTATATAGGCCCGCACCGCCCCGGCTGTGGCTTCAGGCCGTAAAGTCAAAGAGCGCCCCTTGCGGTCCTCGAAGGTGTACATTTCTTTTTGCACCACATCGGTTTCCGCCCCTATGGAGCGTTGAAAGAGCTCGGTGTGCTCCAGCAGCGGCAGGCGCAGTTCACGGTAGCCGTAAGCGCCGAACACGCGGCGGGCCGTATCTTCCATAAAGGTGTACAGATCGCTGCGCGGCGTGAATAAGTCGGCAAAGCCCTTGATGGTCTGGATTGTGGCCATTCGGGGGGATATCCTTGTCTGAGTTGCGAGAGAGAAAGAGAACACACTTATGCCATAGCCGCGCGATTGTCAAAAAGAAGCTCTGCCAAGGAAATAATCAGTCTTTCCCCAGGTACAGGGCTTCCAGATGTTCCAATATGGAAGCCAGAAGCGCCGGACGGGAAAGGCAGCGGCCCGTTTCCGCCAGCAGGGAGGTGAAGCGGGGCCTGCCGTCTTCAAGGCATTCCTCGGGCGGGAAATCTTCGGGCAAAGCGTTGACGTTGCAGCCTATACCGACCACGGCCCAGTCCGGCTCATCGCCGCGAAGGCCCGTTTCCACCAGCGTTCCGGCCAGTTTGCGCCCTTTGATATGCACATCGTTGGGCGCTTTGACGAAAGGCTCAAGAGCCGTAAGATCCGCAACGGCCCTGGCCACGGCCAGGGCCGCAAGACCGGTCATGGCTGCGGCATTCCAGGTACGCGCATCCGGCCTGAGCAGTACGGAAAATTGCAGGCCCCTCGGCAGGGAACGCCAGACATCGCCCTTGCGCCCGCGCCCCTGGGTCTGGTGCTCGGCCAGGATCACGCAGCCCT
>DBDO01000230.1:0-578 GCA_002293605.1 Desulfovibrionaceae bacterium UBA930 | reverse complement strand
TCCAGAATAAGCCAGTTTTTTTTGCCGAAAATCCGGGTAGATAGAGAAGCCGCCAAGGCGCTTGCATCGAAATAATCGCGCTGCGCCAGAAGTTTGTAGCCCCGCCGGGGCGCTGCCGCAATGGCGTGGCCTTTTGCCCGCAGAGCGCTGACATGCTTGGCCACGGCTGCGCGGCTGATGCCGAGCCCCTCGGCGAGCTCCTCTCCGGATCGCCAGTCATCGGTCAGGCCAAGCAGGGCGAGTATCCTGCTCCGGGCCTCTCCGCCCGAGTGTACGGCAAGGTTTTTCCGCACGAGATTCGTCAATTGTAAACCTTATTCACTTATTTTTACGTTGACAAAGAGGACAAGGCTCTCTACACCAGCTGGAGCACTGCATCAATACTGCCCAGCAAGGAGCGCCCNNCTGCACCACCACTGCCCAGCAAGGAGCGCCCATGTCTGACCCCATCCGAAACGCGCTTGCGGCCCTTACGGCCCGCCGCGCCCTGAGCCCTGCCGAGGCCCTGGCTCTGCTGCCCCTGTCCACCTCCCGGCTGAAGGCCGTGCTTTCTCTGTCCGGCCTTACGCAGAGCCTTG
>DBDO01000015.1 GCA_002293605.1 Desulfovibrionaceae bacterium UBA930 | reverse complement strand
ATTTTTAAACTCCAATATTCAACATTTATATGTCTTATTAGATGGAGTAATATAGAATAAATATAATATAAAATATATCGATTGTCATGCAATAATAAAAAGGCGGTATTTCTATGGGCTACAGCATGAAAGACTTGAATAATGCGGCAACAAATCTGAAAAATCGCATGGATGCGCGTTCTGAGGAAAAGGGACGCCGGATGGCCGACAGCATAATACGTGGAACATCTCGCGGGAGAGGCGTATGGTGTATTTTGCTGTGGACTGCCTGGTTCATGATTTTTGTTTTTGTTGGTTCTCTATGCGTTGCAATGCTGGAACAATTTGGGGTGCCTCCGCCTTTTCATTGGGCGGGCATGCTGGGTGGGGCCATAGTTGCCGCAATTTGGTATGATGCGGAGTTTACGCGGGAGCATCCATTTTTGTCTTTTCTTCTCGGTGGCTTCGGAGTTCCTCTGATACTTGTTCATTTGATGGAAAACTTATGGTAATCGACAGGAGAATACTATGGGACTGTTCAGCAAAATAGCGGATCTTGGAAGAAACGGAGCGGAACAACGTATCCAATGCCAAACATGTGGAACGACATACAGAGGAAATATAGATAGAAATTTTCCGTATGCCATATGTGGTCGTTGCCTGGAAAATGCAGGTGATGATGCAAAAAGTTCAAGAGACGACAGTAACTATAGGAAAATTGTGCAAGAGTTCAGGCGTCGCGGTAGTAATTGGAAGTAGTGATGAAGCACTTTTGGGTGCACAAGGATTGTGTAAAAAAAATTCATGAGTGCAATGGTCAGAAATGAAAAGTTCACTGTAAGATTGGCGCGGGCGAGCTTCACTCGCCCTTACGCGCCAATCTTACAGNNTTTCGCAAGGCCAGAGCATTTATTTCTTATGTATAATTTCAATGGCAAAATGCTCTAATGCACATTTGCCTGCAAAAGAGCCCCTACTGCGGATATACCGCCAGCAAGTCCTCCAGCGTATCCCTGCGGCGGATGAGTTTTTCGCCGCCATCTTCGGCGATCAGCACTTCGGCAGGGCGCAGGCGCTGGTTGTAATTGGAGCTCATGGCGTGGCCGTAAGCTCCGGCGTCAAGCACGCCGATTATGTCGCCCACGGCTATTTCCGGCAAGCTGCGGTCTTTGGCCAGGATATCGCCGCTTTCGCAGATGTTGCCCACAATGGTTTGCAGCATTTCCTGGCGAGGCTCGTTCCCGGCGGGGTAGATCTCCACATCGTGGAAGGCATCGTACAGCACGGGCCGGGCCAGGACGGAAAAGCCGATATCCGTGCCCACGTACCGCACCGGCCCGTTGTTCTTCACGGCCTGGGCCGTGCCCAGAAGAAGGCCGCATTCACAGGCGATGTAGCGGCCCGGTTCAATGATAAAACGCCCGGCAAAGCCGCTTTCAGCCCGAAAGTCTTGCAGCAGTCGGGAGAAGCTGTCTTTAAAGGCGGCCAGATCCAGGCGCTGCTCCCCTTCATATTTGCGGTAGGGAATGCCGAAACCGCCGCCGAAATCAAGAATTTCAAGGCCAGGAAAGGCCTTGGCCTTTTCCAGCAGCCACGCTGCCGCAGCAAGGAAAGGCTGCGGGTCCAGAAAGAGCGAGCCGATATGCTGGTTGAACCCGGCCAGGGTCAGCTTGTAGCGCGAGAGAATGGCCTTCATTGCTTCAAAGTCTTCCGGATTGATGCCGAATTTGACCTTTTTGCCCGCTGTTACCACCTTGGCGTGGTGGCCTGCGCCAAGGCCGGGATTCAGCCGGACCATGACCCGGCCGCCGGGATTGACCTTGCCGAAGGTTTCAAGCTGGGAGAGCGAATCCACGCTTACATGCGCAGCTTCGGCGGCGGCCAGTGCAAGTTCATCGGCGGCAACGTTATTGCACACATAGTGAATGTCTTTTTGGGAAAAACCGGCCTGCTTGAGCAGGGCCAGTTCGCCCGGACTCATGGCATCGGCGGAAAGCCCCTCTTCGCGCACAATGCGCAAGAGATGCGGATTGCCGTTGGCCTTGGTGGAATAGCAGGCCGTAAAGGCGGGGTCTGAAACCAGATTTTTCATATCCCGGCAGCGTGCGCGCAGGATTTTTTCATTGTACACGTATAAAGGGCTGCCATAGGCGGCCACAAGCCCGGCCGGAGTGCTCTGGCCGAAAAAGGAAAGGGAAGCGCTGTAGTCGGATCGGGTTATGTTCATAAATCCTCAAGCTGTTGTATAGTTTTACGCGGCTTGGGCCGCATGCACGGTTGACGCTACCGGCGCATCAGCTTGGACAGAGTTGACATGAGATGGATTTTTGTTCTCCGGCAAGGAAGATGAGCCTTTTATGAAGGGAGAGTAGTCTTATCTACTCGACCGGAATAAAAGGCGAAATCTGACGCAGCCGGGGGCAAAAAGAGGCTCGTGTCGGCTCTGTCTAGCCGCTGGAGGTGACCAACCGCACAGTAATATGGTCGCCCGGCAGTACCTGCCGGTCTTCGGTCAAAAGTCCGCCATTGCGGATCACCAGGGCTGCGCCGCGTCTGATTTCAAGCTTGCGCAGCAGTTGGAGGACGGTTTTCGGGCGCGGCAGGGCAAATTCCCGGCCTTCGGGCTGCAACAAAACGGTAATATGCGGGGGAGTGTAGTCTTTGGGTATATCCATAGCAGAGTCTGAGGGCTTATTGTTGTTGTCCCAGCGCGGCAAGTAATATCTCAAGCATCTTTTCCGGCTCCAGGGGTTTGGCCAGGTGTCCGTTCATACCGCACTCCAGGGCCTGGTCCACATCATCTTTAAAGGCATTGGCGGTCATGGCGTAAATGGGCAGGCTCTCGGCGTCCGGGCGCGGCAGGCGGCGAATGGCCGCAGTCGCCTCATAGCCGTTCAGGTGCGGCATCTGCACGTCCATGAAAATAACATCATAATATCCTTCGGGCGAGGTCGCAAATTTTTCCACAGCCTCGGCCCCGTCCCCGGCTTCTTCAATCAGCAGGCCGCTCTGGGAAAGCATTTCCACAACGATCATCCGGTTGATCTCCACATCATCGACCAGGAGCATGCGCTTGCCCCGCAAGGCGCTGATATCGCCGAGCGTAAGCCCTGCCTCATCCGCCTTGCTGTCTTCTTCAAACCAGAGTTCAAAGGAGAAGATGCTGCCTTCGCCCTCCTGGCTGACCACGGCAATATCGCCGCCGAGCAGCGCGACAATGCTCTTGCTGATGGACAGGCCAAGGCCTGTGCCGCCGTAGTAGCGGGCCACGCTGCTGCCGCCCTGCTCAAAGGGCAGAAAGAGGTTCGGCAGAACCTCGGGCGCGATGCCTATGCCGCTGTCGCTGATGGAAAAGGCGACCAGCAGTTTTCCGCCTTCGACCTTGAGGCGCTGCACCCGAAAGGCTATGCTGCCAAGTTCGGGCGTGAACTTGACCGCGTTGCCCAACAGGTTGATCAGCACCTGCCTGAGCCGCAGGGGGTCGGAAATACATTGGGACTTTTCGAGCCTTTCGTCAAACTCCATCGTGAAGGCTATATTCTTTTCCAGGCAACGCGGAGTGATGATGGAGCACACGTTGCTGGTCAGGCCGAACAGGCTGAAGGATTCCAGGGCGAGTTCAATCTTGCCCGCCTCGATTTTGGAAATATCCAGAATATCGTTGAGCAGCCCGAGCAGGTGCTGGGCGGAAACCTCTATCTGCCGCACATGGGCCAGCACCTCCTCCGTGGGGGCGCTCTCGCTTGCGAGTTTTCGCTTGGTGATGCCGGTCATGCCTATAATCGCGTTCATGGGCGTGCGTATTTCGTGGCTCATACGGGCGAGGAAGGCGCTTTTGGCCTCGCTGGCCTGTTTGGCATCGGCTGCGGCAATTTTGAGTTCGCTCTGCGTTTTGCGCAGTTCCTGCTCCGCCCGCACGCGCTGCGATACGTCTCTGGCAACCCCGAGCAGCCCCAGAAATTCGCCCTGAGAATTGAAAAGCGGGGTACGTACCGAATCCACGACTTCCTCATGTCCATCGTGAAAGCGCATTTTTTCCTCGGCATAGAAGGGCGCTGCGCCTTCTATGGCCTTTTCGGCGTTAGCCCTGAATTTGGCGGCCATTTCCAGCGGGAACAGCTCTTCAGTTGTCTTGCCCCGTATCTCTTCGGGCGGCTTGCCGATAATGGAGGCATAGCGCGGGTTGACAACAATATAGCGGCCCTGGCTGTCCTGGTACCAGAGAATGTCCGGCGAGGCGGAAAATACGGTATCCAGAATGGCCCGTTGCTGCTCTATGCTCTTTTGTTCCTCCAGGATGTTGGTCACGTCCGCGATAGTCACAATATAGCCGATCTTTTCTCCGTCCGGGTCGGTGAGATAGCTGCATTTGCCCTGGTAGTATCTCCCCGTGCTTTCGTGGCGCAGCACCTCGGGTTCTGTGCCTGCAAGCAGGGCGGCCACAGGGTCGCAGGCAGGGCAGGGCCGGAAGACGGAAAGGGCTTCATAGGGCTTACCGATGACATTGTTCAGATCGCATTCGCCAAGCAGCTTCAAGGCCTCTTCGTTCATGTAGCGCACTTCCCGTGAGAGGGAAAGTATGGCCACCGGCCCTTTGAGGCTGGCTTCCAGACTGTCGGCCATATCGTCAAAGGAGTCCATAAGCGTGCCCATTTCATCCCTGACCGGCGAATTGAAACGAAAATGGCGCTCCCCGGAGCGAAAGCGGGAAATGCCCTGGATGATCCGGGTAATGCTGCGGGTGAAGACCGAGGCCATCCAGATGGCGATTAAAATTACCAGCACCGCCATAAGCCCCGTGGACAGAGAAAGGCCCATGGCCGTGCGCCACAGGTTCTGGCCTATGGCCAGGTAGCTGTCTTCGGAAATTTTCGCAAGCGCCTGATCCGTATCGGCAATGAGCCTGTTGAGGACCTTCTGGGTCTGCGTGGCCGGGCGGTGAAAATCCTCCACCCCTGCGCCGATAGCCACAAAACCGAAGCCTCGTCTGCTTCTTCCGTACTGGCCCGTATAATAGGGAATGGCCGCTGCGGTGTTCAGCTTCCATAACCCGCTCCAGAGAATCAGAAAAGAGCCCGAGCCGCCGTCCCTGGTCAAATCGAACCAGCCCGTGCACTGGGGGGCGAAATTCAGGTAGCGGCAGTCAAGGCCGACCAGGCCCTGCTTTGTCAACTCGGGCGCGGGTTTCTTGCTGTTGGACTGCTCCACGAAGGCAGGCTCATCCTTGATGAAGTCCGGATAGCTCAGGCCGCTGGCCTGCCAGGCGGTATAAATGCGATCTTCCAGCCAGGGAACCTGGGGGTCGCCGGTGAGCGGATCGTAGCCGACAATGGAGTGGTGCCTCGGGTGCACGATGCTGCGGCCTTTGTGATCCCAGATAAAGGCGTAGTTGCCTTCATAGGCATCGGAAATTTCCGTGTAGCGATCTTTGGTGGGAACGATGTGATCCGTAAACTCCATAAGGTGATCGTGATCAAGGGCCAGGGTCACATAGCCGATAAGGGCATTATTCCGCACCACAGGGGAGGCCCAGCGCACAATGCCTTTGAAGCGCCTGCCCTGCGGGTTTTCCTTGCCCGCATAGGCAACCTCTTCCGGCTTGTATTCCACCCCGCGCTTTGCCGCGTTGGCCGGGGTGTACATGCCTATCAGATTGGTGCCCACATACGCGCCGATCACATCGGAGACGTAGATTTCGCCGGGTTTAAGTTTTTTCAGCTCCTCAAAATAGCTCTCGGCCTGGACAAAGGTGTTGCGCCGTTCGGCGATATTTCCCCGCTCCGGCTTCATCAGCGGGGAGGTGGTCACCTTGATGCGCTCCTGGCCTGTCAGATCCACAAAGCTCATTTCCCGGTACAGGGGCTTTGCGATATATTGAAAGGCTTCCGGCGGGCGGTAGTGAAAGCTGTGATCGTTTTCCGCAATGGAGGAAACAACCCGGTCCCTGGACGGCGGCGTTTTGGCGCGCACCCAGGATGCGCCGTCCTGGGCCAGGGTCCATTCTTCCTGTTTGAGCAGTTTGCCCTGCTGCCGCTCAACAAAATCCCGGTAGAGATCTTCGCGCGGTTCAAGCGCGGCTGCGAAGAGGATGTCGTCATCCCGGGCATAAAGAAAGGCGGCCACCTGACGGGCCGCATCCGTGGTCATGCGTTCAATGTCTTCCCTGGCCCGTTCATCCAGGGCCGCGACAGCATCGTTAACGGCGATTTCGCCTGTCTGGGAAAGGGCCTGCACCGCTTTTTCAGCCATTTCCGCTGTGCGGCGTTTGAGATCCTCGCCAAGCTCCCAGGACTGGCGCCAGGCGATAAGCGCGAGCAGCACCAGCGGCAACACCTTGATTATCACAAAGAGTATGATCAGCTTGGCCCGCATGCCAAAGCCGAGCCGGGTGAACATCTGCTCAAGGCGAATGCGTAAGGAGAGTGGGGCGGACTTCATAGGATCTTTACTGCCGTTTTTTGCGAATGCGCCGCCCTGCCATGCAGGAGGCTGAACCATTCAGACTGTCACAAAGATACAATAAACAAGCTAGTATATATAAAACATACGCTTTGAAGTGCGCGCTCCCGGATCGTCCCCGGTCCGGAGGAGGCCTGTTCTCCTTTTTTTCGCGAGATGGCCGCGCTTCTCCCAAGGGAAACATTTAAGGGATAGCACGCCCTGAAATCCTTGACAAGCGGACTTTCCGCAAAAAGCGTTCAGCGTGCGCAAAAGAAAGCGCGTCTGCGCGACCCTGTCCGAAAAGTGGGGAAGGCTTCCTGCCGCACAGGAGGCGAAAGAAGGCGGTGCCGCTCCGGGCGGGTTTTGCGCGAAATAATGCCCTAAATTTGAAAAAAGCTTGAAAGAAAAAATTTAACGGTTTATAGTTAGTGCTACTAGTAATAGTATACAGTATTTCTTTACATAGCATCTGTAGGGTGGAGCTTTTCCTGGCTATAGAGTGTTTTACTATTGAAATTATATATCAAAATATAGTGCTCCGGTAGTGCAAAAGGCAGTGCGGCAAGGAGCGCAAGATTGGGGCGGTTGATTCTGTCGGTTATTGAGCGCCAATCTCAAAGTAAGAATGCTCTAGCAGAGGAGGCTTTTTATGAATTTCAAACTGAGCAAAGCCTTGATCACCATTGCCATTGGTCTGGCGGTCTGGCTGTTTCCCGTGCCGGAGGGCCTGACGCCCGGTGCCTGGACCTACTTCGCCCTGTTTGTGGCGGTGGTGGTGGGGCTTATTCTGGAGCCCGTCCCCTCGGCCTTTGTCGGGCTTATCGGCATGGTAACGGCTGTGGTGCTGAAACTGGGCCCGGCCAATTCCGGCAAGGTTGACGCCGTTATCAAGCACGGCGCGGCCATCAACTGGGGACTCAGCGGTTTTTCCAACAGCACCATCTGGCTGATCTTCTCAGCCTTCATGATGGCGGCGGGCTATGAGAAATCCGGGCTCGGACGCCGCATTTCCCTGCTGCTGGTGAGGGCGCTCGGCAAAACCAGCCTGGGCCTCGGCTATGCCATCATTCTTTCCGAAACCATTCTCGCGCCTTTTATTCCCTCCAACTCGGCGCGCTCCGGCGGGGTGCTCTTTCCCATTATCAAGAATATCCCGATCATTTACGACTCCCATCCGGATAAGGACCCCCGCAAGCTCGGCGGCTATATCGTCTGGGTATCCCTGCTCAGTACCTGCATCACCAGTTCGCTCTTCTACACGGGCCTTGCCCCCAACCTGCTGGCCGGGAGCGTGATTAGCGCCCAGGGCATCAGCTTCACCTGGTTTCAGTGGTTCAAGGCCATTGCCCCGGTGGGCATTTTGCTGCTGCTCACCGCGCCTGTATTGACCTACATCATTTACCCGCCCACCATGAAGCGGGCTGACGATGCCCCTGCCTGGGCCGCCCAGGAACTGACAAAGCTCGGCCCGGTCACCATGAAGGAAAAGCTGATGGGCCTCTCCGCCCTTATCGCCCTGGTGCTGTGGATAGGCCAGGATAGCTTCAACATCAACGCCACCACCTCCGCCCTTATCGTGCTGTCCCTGATCACCCTGCTGGGCATCATCGAATGGAAGGACATCACCGGTAACAAGGCGGCCTGGAACGTGCTGCTCTGGTTCGGCACCCTGGTCACCCTGGCCGGGGGCCTGCGCAACGTGGGCTTTCTGGCCTGGTTTGCGGAGCGCAGCGGAGCCCTGCTCCAGGGCTATGAGCCTATGACCATTCTGATCGCGCTTATCACCATCTTCTATCTGTCGCATTATTTCTTTGCCAGCGTGACCGCGCACGTTACCGCCGTGCTGGCCCTCTTTCTTACCACGGCCCTGGCCGTGGTCGATCCTGCGACCGGCCAGGCCGCCTTCGAGCCTGTGAAGGTCGCCCTGCTGCTCGCCTTCACCCTGGGCTTCATGGGCATTCTGACGCCCTACGGCACTGGCCCCACGCCCATCTGGTACGGCCTGGGCTACATTCCCACGCCCACCTTCTGGGCCCTGGGCGCGATCTTCGGTCTGATCTTCCTCGCGGCCTACCTGCTCATCGGGGTGCCGTGGGCCATGTGGGTTTTGTAGGCTTTTTATTTTGACGGGCCAGGGTCCGGGGTTTAGGACAGGCAAAAGCTTCGGGCCGGGCATGGGCCATGCCGGGAAAAGCCCGGAGCACGCACGCTTTGACCACGCAAGGAGAAAGACGAGATATGAAACGCATATCGGCGCAAGCCGTCACCAAGGCTGTGCGGGACATGTGCATCAGCGCGAACCGCTACCAGCCCGAGGATGTCAAGGCGGCCATCAAGGCCGGGGAAGCAGGCGAGGACTCGCCCACCGCGAAAGAGGTCTTCCGCCAGCTCTCCGAAAACATAGACCTTGCCGCCGGAACCGGGCTGCCCCTGTGTCAGGATACCGGCCTTGCCGTGCTCTTCGTCACTTTGGGGCAGGAGGTCTACGTTGAGGGCAACCTGAGCGAGGCCATCAATGAGGGCGTGCGCCAGGGCTACGGGGAAGGGCTGCTGCGCAAATCAGCCTGCGATCCCTTCAGCCGCAAAAATACCGGAGACAACACGCCTGCCGTCATTCACTACGATATCGTCCCCGGCGAGGCCCTGCGCATAGCCTTTATGGCCAAGGGCGGCGGCGCGGAAAATATGTCCCGCGTGATGATGCTGGCTCCTGCCGAAGGCTGGGAGGGCGTGAAAAAGTTCGTGCTGACCAGGGTGGCGGAGTCGCGCTCCAACCCCTGTCCGCCGATTATTATCGGCATAGGCATTGGCGGCACCTTCGAGCATTCCGCCAAACTGGCCAAGCTGGCCCTGATGCGCAAGCTGGACGATGTGAACCCTGAGCCGGATCTTGCCGCCAAGGAAGAGGAACTGCTCGGGCTCGTGAACAGGCTGGGCATCGGCCCCATGGGCCTGGGCGGCAGGCACACGGCCCTTGGCCTCAAAATTCTCACCTCGCCCTGCCATATCGCCAGCTTCCCCCTGGCCGTCAACATCCAGTGCCACTCTTCCCGGCACGAGGAGGTGGAACTCTAATGGCTGTGTATGAAATGAAGGCCCCCCTGTCCGATGAAGACGCCCGCAAACTGCGCAGCGGCGATGTGGTTCTGCTCAGTGGCGTTGTGTACACGGCCAGGGACGCGGCCCACAAAAAGCTGAACGATCTCCTTGATCAGGGGGCGGACCTGCCCCTGGAGCTTACAGGCGCGGTCATCTATTACGTGGGTCCCTCGCCGGCCCGGCCGGGCTACGTTATCGGTTCTGCCGGACCCACCACGAGCTACCGTATGGATTCCTTTGCCCCGCGCCTGCACTCGCTTGGCGTCAAAGCTAGCATAGGCAAAGGCATTCGCAACGAAGCCGTCAAGCAATCGCTTAAAGATTACGGTGCCGTGTACTTCGGTGCCACCGGCGGCGCGGGCGCGCTGCTCTCCACCTGCATCAAGGAAGCCGAAGTGATCGCCTTTCCCGAAATGGGTCCCGAGGCCCTGCGCAAGCTTAGGGTGGAAAAGCTGCCCCTGCTCGTCATCAACGATTCCGTAGGGGGCGAGCTTTACGTGCAGCCCGATCTGAGAGCGGCAGGGCTGTAATTTTGCATCAGGGGCGCTGCCCTGGCCCCCGTCAGAGGGCTCCGCAAGGGCCTGTGTCCGCGACCCTCTGGCCTCCCGCAAAGGGACAGGTCCCCTTGACCCCGTATCCCGAAAAGCGGCAAGGCCGCTTTTCGGAAAGTGCGGGTGCAGGGGCATCATGCCCCTGCCGGAGGGAGTCCGGGGAGGCAGAGCTTCCCCGGCAAGACAGCGCAATTTTTTGCTAAATGCCTCATAGCAACTGGAGGAGTGCCGTGCAGAGTATCAATGCCGATATAGCCATTGTAGGAGCCGGAGGAGCCGGGCTCCGCACCGCCATTGAGGCGGCACAGAGCAATCCGGATTTCACCGTGGCCCTTATTTCCAAAGTGTACCCGATGCGCAGCCATACTGTGGCTGCGGAGGGAGGTTCCGCTGCCGTATGGCAGGCAAGCGATTCTTTTGATCTTCATTTTAATGACACCGTGGCCGGCGGAGACTGGCTGTGCGAGCAGGATGTTGTGGAGTACTTCGTGCAGCATTGCCCGCGCGAGATGATTCAACTGGAGGAATGGGGCTGCCCATGGAGCCGCAAGAGCGATGGCAGCATTAACGTGCGCAACTTCGGCGGCATGAAGGTGGCCCGCACCTGGTTCGCCGCAGACAAGAGCGGTTTTCACATGCTGCACACCCTGTTTCAGACCTGTTTGAAATACCCGCAGATCAAACGCTTTGACGAATATTTCGTGCTGGATCTGCTGGTGGAGGATGGCCGGGCCAGGGGCGTGGTGGCCCTGAACATGATGGAAGGGGAACTAGTGCAGATTCGAGCAAATGCCGTGGTCTTTGCCACGGGCGGCGCGGCCAGGGTATACCGCTACAACACCAACGCCAGCATTGTCAGCGGCGAGGGCATGGGCATAGCCTTTCGCAAGGGCGTGGCCCTTCGCGATATGGAATTCGTGCAATACCACCCCACCGGCCTGCCCGGCTCGGGCATTTTGATTACCGAGGCCAGTCGGGGCGAAGGCGGCGTCATGCTGAACAAGGACGGCTACCGCTATTTGCAGGATTACGGCATGGGGCCGGAAACGCCGCTCGGCCAGCCCAAACCCAAACATATGGAGCTTGGCCCGCGCGACAAGGTATCCCAGGCTTTTTGGCATGAATGGCGCGCCGGACGTACCATTCCCAGCCCGCGCGGCGATGTGGTCCATCTTGATCTGCGCCACCTTGGCAAAGACAGAATACTGGAGCGCCTCCCCTTTATCCGGGAACTGTCCATGTCTTATATGGGTGTTGATCCTATTGAAGCCCCCATTCCGGTGCGGCCCACGGCCCACTATACCATGGGCGGCATCACGACTGATGCCTGCTGCGAAACCTCCATCAAGGGCTTTTTCGCCGTGGGCGAATGCTCTTCTGTCGGCCTGCACGGTGCCAACCGCCTGGGCTCCAACTCCCTGGCGGAAATAGTGGTTATGGGCCGCCTTGCGGGAGAAAAAGCCGCCGAACGCGCCAAGGAAGGCGGAAAAGTGAATGACACCGCCTTGAACGCCCTTTCTTCGGATGTGGAAAAGTGGTTCACCGGCTTGCAGAATCAGACAGGCACGGAAAGCTGGGCCGCCATCCGCGATGAAATGGGCCTTTCAATGGAAGAAGGCTGCGGTATCTACCGCACCGAAGAACTCATGCAAAAAACCATCGATACCCTGGCCGAATTAAAGGAGCGGGTGAAGAGGGTCAATGTGGCTGACGGCAGCGCTGTCTTCAATACCAATGTGCTGAACCTGATAGAAGTCATGAACGGCATTGAGGTGGCCGAAACAATGGCCCATTCCGCCATCAAGCGCCGGGAGTCGCGCGGCGCGCACCAGCGCCTGGACGAAGGCTGCACCGAGCGCGATGATGAGCGCTTTCTCAAGCATTCCCTGGCCTTTTATACGCCGGGCGGTGCCCCCCGTATCGAATACGGGGCCGTAAAGATCACCAAGTCCCAGCCCGCCAAACGAGTGTACGGGGCCGAAGGCGAAGCGGCCAAGGCGGAAGGCAAGGCAGAGGGCAAGGCGGGAAAAAGCACCGCCAAAAAGGAGCGAGGCAATGGCTGACATGAACAAAATGAGCTTGCGGGTTATGCGCTATAATCCTGAAAGGGACGATGCCCCGCGCATGCAGGGCTATGACGTGCCCTGGGATCCTTCCACCTCCTTTCTCGATGCCTTGAGCTATATCAAAGATACGCTTGATCCCTCCCTGTCCTTTCGCAGTTCCTGCCGCATGGCCATCTGCGGTTCGTGCGGAGTGATGATCAACGGCGTGCCCAAGCTGGCCTGCAAAACCTTTTTGCGCGACTACCCCGAAGGAGCCGCTGTGGAAGCCATGGCCAACTTTCCGGTGGAGCGCGACCTTGTGGTGGATCTCACGCACTTTCTGGAATACATCCAAACCCTTAAACCCTATATCCTCGGCAACCAGCGCCGCCCGGAAGAAGGCCCGAACAGCCAGACCCCCGAACAACTGGCCGCCTTTCGCAAATTTTCCATGTGCATCAACTGCGGCCTATGCTATGCGGCCTGCCCCCAGTTCGGCCTGAACAGCGGCTTTCTCGGGCCTGCGGCCCTGACCCTGGCCCAGCGCTACAACCTTGATTCCCGCGATTTCGGCAAGGCCGAACGCATGCCGCACATCAACAAGGAAAAAGGCGGCGTGTGGGCCTGCACCTTTGTAGGCTACTGTTCCGAAGTCTGCCCCAAGCATGTGGACCCGGCCTCGGCCCTGCAACAGTGCAAGGTGGAAAGCGCCCTGGATTTCGCGGCTGCGGTGCTGAACTGCACGAAAAAGAAGGAGGCCGGACATGGCAAGCAAACGTAAGCCCTATGTGCGGGAAATGGACGCCAACTGGTGGAAGGATCACCCCTTTTACCGCTTTTACATGATTCGGGAAGGCACGGCCCTGTTCGCCATCTGGGTCAGCCTGCTGCTTATGTGCGGCATGGCCGATGCGGGCGGCATCCTCTCTGTGCTGTCCAATCCGCTGATTATCCTGATCAATCTCGTGGCCTTTGCGGCAGCGCTCCTGCATGCCAAAACCTGGTTCGATCTGGCCCCTAAGGCCATGAATCTGACGGAGGCACAAAACCGTCTGGTGATCGGGGGCCTGTGGGCACTCACCCTTGCCGTCTCGCTCATCGTGCTGCTCGTGGCCTTTGCCTGATAAGGAGTCGAACATGAAAGAACTGAAGCGATCCAACGAACCCCTCTTTTGGCTCCTGTTCGGGGCAGGGGGCATGTGGGGCGCGATTTTCGCCCCGATCATCATTCTGAGCATGCTCCTTCTCCCCGCCTTTGGCGTGGAGGGCGGGGAAAGACTCTGGCGTCTCGTGCATGACAGCATTTTCGGCAAAGTGTTCATGCTGGCCATGATCGTGCTGCCCCTGTGGTGCGGCTTTCACCGCATCCACCACTGTCTGCACGATATGAAAATACATTCGGCCCTGGTGAAACCCCTGTGCTATCTCGCGGCCCTGGCTCTCAGCGGCCTGGCCTTTTGGGCGGTTGTCACCCCTTAGCCTGAGCAGGGGCTCTGCCCCTGCACCCCGCAAGGGGACGTATCCCCTTGACCCCCCTATCCCGAAAAGCGGCAGAGCCGCTTTTCGGAAATTGCGGATTCAGGGGTCTGAGACCCCTGGCAGAGGCTCCGGGGAGGCAAAGCCTCCCCGGAAAANNCAGGGACGGCAAGTCCCTGGCGGGTGCGGGCGGAGCCCGCATATGCTTAAGATGGCTTCCAACAAAATATTGATACGAATTTTTAACTCAGGACACGAGCTTCGATACTCTCCAACTATACTGAGACAAGGCATGCCCAACAAACTTTCCATCATCGGCGCGGGCAACGTGGGTGCCACGGTCGCGCAGTGCTGTCTTTTCAACAATCTCGGCAGTGTGGTGCTGCTGGACAAGGATGAGCGCATCGCCAAGGGCAAGGCGCTTGATATGTGCCACGCCGCAGCTTTGCACGAGCACCGTTTTTCCATCAAGGGCACGGCCGAGTATGCCGACACTGCCGGATCCGATGTGGTGATCGTCACTGCCGGTGTTGCCCGCAGGCCGGGCATGAGCCGTAACGATCTGCTCGGCATCAACGCCAAAATCGTTGAAGAGGTCACCCGGGCCGCAGTGCGGCATTCCCCGGACGCCGTGCTCATCATTATCACCAACCCTCTGGACATCATGTGCCAGGTGGCCTGGAAGGCCAGCGGTCTGCCCCCTGCCCGCATTATAGGCATGTCCGGCCTGCTTGATTCTTCCCGCATGCGCTACTACATCGCCGAAGCTGCGGGCGTGATCCCGGCCACGGTGGAAGGGCTTGTGCTTGGCGAGCACGGGGATTCCATGGCCGTGCTCACCCGTCTTGCCACCATAGGCGGGGTGCCTGCCAGCAAGATTCTCGATGCGGAAAAACTGGCCGAAATACGCTACCGTACCGCCCACGGCGGGGGCGAAATAGTCGACCTGCTCGGTTACTCCGCCTACTACGCGCCCGGAAGCGCCGCAGCGGAAATGGCCGGGGCCATTCTTTCCGACTCGCACTCCACCTACCCCTGCTCCGTGTATCTGACCGGGCAGTACGGCGTGGAGGGCATCTTCATGTGCGTTCCCGCAAGGCTTGGCGCGCGCGGCGTTGAGGGGGTCATTGAACTTGACCTTACGGATAACGAAAAAAATCAGGTCGCCACCACCGTCCGCAACCTGCGCGAACTCCTTGCCCTGCTTCCGGCCTGAGNNCCTCTGGACTCCCGCAAGGGGACGCGTCCCCGTGACCCCATTCGCCGAAAAAGGGCGCAAAGCGCCATTTTTCGGAAATTATGGCTTTGTGGGGGGAGCCCACAGAGGAACAGTCCTCAACCCCAATAGAGCGCTTTTTTCCTTGCCCGAGGGCCGGGCCAGGGGATACAAAGTCCGCATCGTCATAAACGCGCCCCCCTGCGATGCCTTGCGGGCGGAGTAGGGGGCCTGACCCGTGAGGTGTGTCATGTGTTCTTCCCGGCTTCCCGCTTCTCTGGCCCGTGAATGCGAGGCCGTGGCCTTTGCCGACCCCGCGCGCCATGCAGAGGCCCAGGCCCGTCTTGACTCCCTGACCAAGCCGCAGGGAAGTCTTGGCCGCCTTGAGGATATGGCCCGCCAGCTGTACGGCATTCAGGGGCAGGCCCCGCTTAAGGCCAGACCCTCCCGCATGTACACCATTGCTGCGGATCACGGTGTGGTTGAAGAAGGCGTTGCCTCCAACCCCAGGGAAGTGACGGTTTTGATGGTGCTGAACTTTTTGCGCGGGGGCGGGGGGGTCAACTGCCTTTGCGAAGCGGCCGGAGCGGATATCCGCATTGTGGACGCGGGCGTGGCCGCTGATCCCTTTCAGCCCCATCCCCGGCTTATTGACGCCAAAATAGCCAGGGGCACGGCCAATATCGCCAAAGGCCCGGCCATGAGCCTTGAGCAATGCGCAAAGGCCCTTGAGCTCGGCATTGAGCTGGCCGAGCAGGCGCGTAAGGACGGTATACGTGTGCTTGGCACGGGCGAAATGGGCATAGGCAACACCACCCCTTCCAGCGCGCTTTTTTGCGCCTATCTGGGCTTTTCCGCCTCTGCCATGACCGGCATGGGCGCGGGGCTTCCGCCTGCCGGGCTGGCGCATAAAAGCGCTGTAATCCAGCGTGCCCTGGAGGCGAATAAAGAGGCCGTGAGCAAAGGGGAGGCTTTTGCCATTTTGGCCGCTCTCGGCGGTTTTGAAATAGCCGCCCTGGCCGGGCTTATCATTGGCGGCGCGGCGCGGCAGATGGCCGTGCTGATAGACGGCTTTATCGCCACAGCCGCCTATGTCGCGGCCTCCCGGCTTGCCCCCGCCGTGCGCGACTATTGCTTTTTCTGCCATGGTTCGGCTGAATCCGGGCATGCCAAGGTGCTTGAGGCCCTCGGGCAAAAGCCCCTGCTTGATCTGGGCATGCGCCTTGGCGAAGGAAGCGGCGCGGCTCTGGGCTTTACGCTGCTGGAGGCAGCTGCCCGTATCTATAATGATATGGCCACCTTTGAAAGCGCGGGCATAGGGAAGCACTGAACAGGACGTGCCGCTCCGATTGTCCTATTCCGGCAGGTCAAATTCCTTTATCCGAATCTTTAAACGTTACATGCTAGGGCCGGGGAGTGTTTCCGCACAAACCGGCCCGCTTGTTTGATAAATATATGTATAAAAGAGCAATACGTTTACGCCGCCCTTGGCCTTACGCGAAAGCAGGCGCGCTGGCGGGACAGGGATTTCTTCGCCCTGTCCTGGGATTGCGCTTCGTAATGTTGCATAGTAGAAGTCCTCTCATACCTCAGTCAAAGGAGCTTCCATGCCTGTTCTGAAAAGCTTCGGCGTAATCTGCCGCATGATCAAGATCGAGCATTCCATCTTCGCCCTGCCCTTTGCCTGGGCGGGCGCTGTGCTGGCCAAACGCGGCGCGCCCGGTTTTGAAACGCTGCTCCTGCTCACCCTCGCCATGGTGGGCATTCGCTCTTTCGCCATGGCCTTTAACCGCATCGCCGACCTTCCCTTTGACCGAAAAAACCCGCGCAGCGCCGCCTGGCCCCTGGTAACCGGAGAAATCACACTCTGGCAGACCTGGCGTTTCTGCGGGTTTATGGCGGCCCTGTTCGTGCTGGCCTGCATGGGACTGAACGAAGTCTGCCTTGCGCTTTCGCCCCTGGCCCTTATTATGGCCGCTGTCTACAGCTATACCAAACGCTTTACCTGGCTCTGCCATTTCGCGCTCGGCGCGGTCATAGGCCTTGCGCCCATTGCGGGCTGGCTGAGTGTGGACCCGCATTTTTCCCTGCCGCCCTTTTTGCTCGGCCTTGGCGTGCTGTTCTGGATTGCCGGATTTGACGCGCTGTATTCCTGTCAGGATGCGGCCTTTGACCGCGAAAGCGGCCTGTATTCCCTGCCGGTTCGTTTCGGCCAGCAGGGGGCCATGCTTATTGCGGCCTTTTGCCATGTCAACACCGTCATCTTCCTCTGCCTCACCGGACTCAGCCTGAATCTGTCCCTTGGCTGGCATATCATTCTGGCTGCGACAGCGGGCATTCTCTGGTGGGAACACCGCCTGGTCAGCCCGGACAAGCCGGAAAACATCCGCCTTGCCTTTGCCCTGAACGGCCCCATTTCCATCCTGCTCCTGATTGGCGCAATTCTCGGGATTATGTAAGGTTTCACACATGCGCGACAATAAAGGCAAGCAGGGACAACGCGGCGCGGCAGCGCTTGTTCCCGCCGAAGATAAAAGCCGCTCGCAAAAAAAGCGGGAAAGTTCCGCCCTGCAAAAAAAAGGGGAGGAACTGGCCGCGCTCGGGCCGGGCACCTGGAAGCTTTTGCCCCTTCCGGAACTTTTGGCCGAAGCCTTGCGCGAACTTCAGGGCATGAAAAATCATGAAGCCAGACGGCGGCAGATGCAGTATATCGGCCGTCTGATGCGCGAGACGGATGAAGAGAGCATGCAGGCCCTGCTATGCGCCCTTGATGCCTACTCCAAATAAAAACCCTTGGCTGTTGACAAAGCCCTTGAGAGGGCTCTGCCCTCTCAAACTCTCCCGCAAGGGGATGCATCCCCTTGACCCCATCCGCCGAAAAGCGGCGTAGCCGCTTTTCGGAATTACCGGGTCCAGGGACGGCTAGGGACGGCCCTGGACCCCATTGTTACGTTGTTTGCGCGAAGCGCAAGCAAAGCAAANNGGGTTTGGGGCGGCAGCCCCAAAGGAATGGGGGGCAGAACCCCGCAAAAATAAAGGCTTTGGTATCGCTCTTGTCAAGCGCTCCGGCGCTGCTTATATCTCTGCATTGCTCACCTGAACAGGAATCCTTATTCATGCCTTCCAAAGGTCCGCATATATCCATTGAATCGCCTTCGCTCGTTCCCCGCATTCTGCGCATCAGCGGCAAGGAGTTCGCCGCCTGGCCCGAGGGCGTGCGCCGCCTGACCATCGAACTGGCCGAAGAGCTGTTCCTGGTCCGCTACAATCCCTTCATCAATCCCGAGACCGTGAAGAAAAGCGTGCAGGAGCATTTTGAATCCGCGCGGCGCGGCCTTGCGCACCACTACGCCACCAGCATCGGTGAGGGCATCACCATGTTCTGGAGCGCGCATGAAAGCGACCGGGCCTTTCGCAGGGAGATCATCACCCGCCTTTCCGCCCTGCTGCCCGCCGAATGCATTGAAACCCGGCTTGGCGCGCAGGTGGAAAACGCAACCGATGCAACCGACTTGCGCCTGGAATTGCCTTTGCTGGTCATTTCCCCCTACACGGACGAGCAAGTCAGCGCGGTAATCAGGCTGGCGGATGAAATGCAGTTCGCGCTCACCCCGCGCGGCAGCGGCACCGGCATGACCGGCGGGGCCATTCCGGCGCGCAAG
>DBDO01000048.1:4179-4537 GCA_002293605.1 Desulfovibrionaceae bacterium UBA930 | reverse complement strand
CGACTGGCAACGCAGCCAGGACGTGGAGTTGATGCTGCCCGGCATGCGCAGGCCTGTGCTCGTAGGGGGCAGCTACGGCCTGGAAAACCAGCGGGGAGAACTCGCCGACATCGCGGGCAACGGCACGAGCGCCCTGCTTTATGCGGACGTAGAAGGCCTGGAGCCGGGAATTTTCCTGCGCAGCGCACAGTAGTATATTCTGCTTTGTTTTGGGGCTCCGCCCAAACCCGGCAAGGGGCCATTCGTCCTGAGCAGAGCGAAGGCGAACTCATCTGAGCAAATCCCTTGCCGGAGGGGTTGGGGAGGCGGAGCCTCCCCAAAAGACCCACTACGAAACCGCGCGTAACACCTCATCCAC
>DBDO01000048.1:3981-4125 GCA_002293605.1 Desulfovibrionaceae bacterium UBA930 | reverse complement strand
GCAGGCCTTTTCAACGCCCTTGCCGGCCAGCATCAGGCCGTAGCGTATGGTGGCGTTATTCAGGGCAAAGGTGGAGGTGCGGGCATAGGCCCCCGGCATATTGCCCACGCAGTAATGCAAGATGCCGTCCTGCACGAACACGGG
>DBDO01000048.1:1609-3921 GCA_002293605.1 Desulfovibrionaceae bacterium UBA930 | reverse complement strand
TTTGACGCGCACCAGCTTGGGGGCCACCGCGCCCGGAATCAGCACCGCGCCGATCACCACATCGGCCGTGCGCAGGCAGTTTTCCAGGGTAAGCGGGTCACTGTACAGGGCCGTCACGTTGGACGGCATGATTTCCCCCAGGTACTCAAGGCGGCTCAGGTTGACATCCAGAATGCTCACCCTGGCCCCAAGGCCTGCGGCAACCCGGGCCGCATTGGCCCCTACCACGCCGCCGCCCAGAATCAGCACCTCGGCCGGGGCCACGCCCGTTACCCCCATGGGCAGAAGGCCGCGCCCGCCTTGCGGCTTTCTNNAGGCCATGCGCCCGGCGACTTCACTCATAGGTTTGAGCAGGGGCAAAGAGCGGCCTTCTTCCACAGTTTCATAAGCCAGAGCAATGATTTTGCGTTGCAGGCAGACCTTGGTCAGCTCCTCGTCCGCAGCAAAGTGGAAATAGGTGTAAACAAGCTGATTTTCCCGCATTCTGGCGTATTCTTCCTTGAGCGGCTCCTTGACCTTCACGATCATATCCGCTGCGGCCCATACCTCATCGGCCGTATCCAGGATTGTCGCACCTGCTGCGGTGTATTCCGCGTCCGAAAGCCCCGATCCCAGGCCCGCGCCCTTTTGTACAAAAAGCTGATGACCTGCGGCGACATAGGCGCTGACCGCATTGGGAGTCAGGCCCACCCTGTTTTCATTGTTCTTCACTTCTGTGGGGCAAGCGATTTTCATGCGCGTTCTCCTTGGAATACATGCGGTTAGAGGATTTATCACTCTCTGTTGTTCGCAAGAGGAGCATAGCGCCAATCAAAAAAAATTGGAAGCGGCCCAAAGCTGGCTTTGTCAGGGGACCGGCTTGAACGGCAAAATTTTTTCCCTTGTCAAGCTATATCTATTTTTATATATAGTATAAGAATTATTCTTTGAGGAAAGAGCCTCTTTCAAGGAGCAGAACCCATGCTACGCCAATTTTCGATAAAAACACGGATTATCACCCTCATACTCGTGTTTTTTGTAAGCATCATCGCCTTGCTGTGCGGCACCATATTTATAGCCGACACCATGAAGAACAAGGGTATCACGGATACGATCTCCCTCATGCTGGAAGGGGAAAAAGCAAAAATCAAGCTGGGAACGCACACCATGGCGCAGGCTTTGGGCAAGCGGCTTGAGGGCGTCAGCGACCCCGCAGAGCAGGCCCGGGCCATCTCCTCGTATATCGATGGCATTCGCTTTGAAGAGGATAAATCGGGCTATTATTTCGTCTACAAAGACACCACGGTCTTTGTGCACCCCATACAGCCCAAGCTTGTGGGCAAAGACCTGGACGCAACGCCGGACCCCAACGGGGTGTTTTACGTGCGCGAGCTGAACAAGCAGGCCCACCAGGGCGGCGGTTTTGTCTTTTTCACTTTTGGCAAGCCAAAACAGGGCGGCGGGGTGGAAAACGCGCCCAAGCTGGCCTATGTGGAAATGATTCCGGGAACGAATCTCTGGATCTCCACCGGCATTTACATTGACAACGTGGACAGGCACAAGGCCCAGGTCGAAGCGGGCATGGCCGCCGATCTGGCCCGGCTCATGTACATCACCGTAGGCTGCGCGCTTGCCGTTGGCCTGTTTATACTGCTGCCGCTGAGTATCTGGATAGTCAGATCCCTCACCGCGCCCCTTAAGGAGACCGCCCTTGCCGCAAAGCGCATCGCCTCGGGCGAGCTGGACGTTGCTCTTGCCGTCAGTGGCAAGGATGAAATCAGCGCGCTGCAACAGGCGCTTATGGAGATGGTGCGCCACTTGAGCGACAGCTTGTGCTGCGTGCAGGACAAGGAAATGGAAGCCCTGGCCCAGGCCCAGGCCGCCCAATCCGCCGTGTGCTCCTCGGAAGAGGCGCTCTTCCGGGCGGATCAGGCCGCCCGCGATATGGTACGCGCCGCAACTCAGGTGGAAGATGTCGCCCAGGAAGTGCAGGCAAACGCAGGGGGTATTTCAGAAACAGCCGGTGTTATGCGCGATGGCGCGGAGGTGCAAAAGGCCCACCTGCAGGAAATCATCGATGCCATGGAAAAATTGAGCCTCAGCGCCTCGGAGATAGCCTCCAGCACCGCGCAGGTTGCGGAAAAATCCGAAAATGTGAAGCAGGTGGTCGAGGGCAGCGCGCATCTTGCCGAGCAGACGGGCGAGGCCATGCAGCAACTGAGCGAGGTGGCGGGAAACCTGAAGGAAAATACCGCCAACCTGGGCAAACAGTCCGAGGCCATTGGGCATATCATGGGTGTCATCAACGATATAGCCGATCAGACCAACCTGCT
>DBDO01000048.1:0-1593 GCA_002293605.1 Desulfovibrionaceae bacterium UBA930 | reverse complement strand
GAAGTGCGCAAGCTTGCGGAAAAAACCATGAACGCCACCAAAGACGTACACGCCTCCATCAAGTCCATTCAGAACTTTGTCCAGATGAACAGCAACGGCATGGATAACGCGGTGGACGCTATCGGCAACGTCAGCCGCCTGTCCTCGGAAACAGCGGAGTCGCTCAGGCAGGTGCTCGCCCTTGTGCGGGAAAGCGCGGACCAGACCGCCCTGATTGCCAAGGCTGTGGACGGACAGTCCGTTTCCAGCGCGGAAGTCACCGAACTGGTCAACAACGTGCACTCTGTGGTGGAACGCAATGGAGAGCTGATTGAAGCGGCCAACTCCAGCGTGCAGACCCTCTTGTACAAGGCCGGAGACCTGCTTGAACTGGTTTCCGCCCTTCGCGCGCAAAAAAAGGATACGGCGGAGTAGAAGTCATTTCATAATTCATCATGAAGTGACTTCTTGGGCCGGACGGATGCCCGGCGCGCCGCCAGAGGCGGCGTGAAAACCACGTTTTTCGGTGAAGCGATCCTCATACATCGGCCTTGGGACGATGTATGAGGATCGCTCCTAATGAAGGCCGTGCGCCATATGAAAAAGGGGCTGCGCCTTATGGCACAACCCCTTTTTTACTTTTTATGGTCGGGATGAGAGGATTCGAACCTCCGGCCTCNNCTAGCCAGACTGAGCCACATCCCGTTGCAGGGTGGATTTATAAGTCAAGCGGCCCTATCTTGCAAGCAAAAAGCGCACAAAGGGAACTTTTTGCTAACCACATAAATTTCTTACCTTATTACGACACTGAGCCGAAGTTTCTTCCAGGAGAAGGGCGCAAGGGACCGCTTTTCACCTTCTGCCGCGCATTGAGGCGTTGTGCCTTTTACGTTTCCATGCCATAGTAAAGATCATTTCATAATTTATACTGAAATGATCACTGGAAGCCACCATACACGCATATTCAGGGCTTCCACCCCCGCCTGAAGCTCGGCGGGGGCAATGGCAAAGCCGCCGGAGCGATACCCGGCGCGCCGTCCTGGCGGCGCGGGCGAGCCTGAAATACGGCTTTGCGCTTTGCCCTCCTGTCAGAAATTCAGCTATGAATTTCTGAGGCGCTACACCAATGTTCCGGNNTCACGACAGCCGGATGGAGGGATATCTCTGTGCTCAAGGTTCTTGTTGTGGACGATTCCGCCTTTGTCAGGCGCTCTTTAATCGGCATCATAGAAAAAGACAAGGATATTCAAGTGGTGGCGACCGCTTCCAACGGANNTCGCCAAAGCAAAGCAGTATGATCCCGACGTTATCACTCTGGACGTTGAGATGCCGAAAATGAACGGCTTGCAGGCCCTTGAAAAAATCATGAAAGAAGCGCCCTGCCCGGTCATCATGGTCAGTTCCCTTACCAGCGAGGGAGCAGATGTAACCCTGCGCGCGCTGGATTTGGGAGCGCTTGACTTTATGCCCAAGCTCGGCGGGGCCGGGACGGACATGCAGACCCTGGAGGCGGAGTTGACCTCCAAACTCAAAGCCCTGGCCCGGCGCAAGGCCTTTATGCGGCTTCGCTTCAAAAACGCCGCCAGCGCCGCTGCTTTGCGCGCGGCTCCCGCC
>DBDO01000184.1:7235-21021 GCA_002293605.1 Desulfovibrionaceae bacterium UBA930 | reverse complement strand
CCGGAGGAGCGTCTGCCCGCCTGCGCGCCCTTGTGGGCCTCTTCCGCCGCCTTGATGGTGAAGTTGCGTTCCAGCGCGGTTTCCACAGCTGTTTTCAGGCTATGGGACTGCGCGGCCCGCGCAAGGGAGGAGGGCAGTGCGAGCGCGGCCAGCAGGCAGGCCGCGAGGGGGAAAAGGGTGAGGGAGAAGCGCATTTTCGGTGTATATCTGCGGACCCGCAAAAGCGCAAGGCCCGAGCTTTGGGCCTGCTTGAGAGCAAGTAATGCCTTGACCTTTGGCCTTTTTCAGAATAGTGAATTGCAAGTTTCCTTTCTTACCTTTCATACATGTTGCGGGCCTCCTATCAAGAGCAGAGGGAAGCCCCGGTGCCGGGTGCCTTGCCCGGCCTTCGGAACGCCTGTCAGCCGAGTGGGGAGAGGTCCGCGGTATAATGACCAGCAGGGAAAAAACTTCCACGAGCGCGGCCAGGGCGGCAAGCGCTCTCTATGTGTTGCTGTGGCCTCATAAAGAGGCCATGATCAAGCGCTGGACGGATATTGTCCACGGCACCTATCCTTTTCAAACCGTAGGTTTCTTGCGTACCGGCACGGACCGTTTCACCAATCCTGTGGGCTTTCGCACCAGTGATGCTGCCAAAGCGCTCATGGAAACCATATTTGCAGAACAGCCCGATGAAGAGGCCGTGAAAAAGGCCGTGGAAGAAATCATCCGCGTGCGGGCCATTCAGGATTTTCCGCCGGAAACGGCGGTGGGCGTCTTTTTTGCCATGAAAGAAGTGATCAGGGAGGTGGTCAGAAATTCGGGGGAGGCCTCCGATGCCCTGCTGCCCGCCCTGTGGGAGATGGAATCACGCATTGACGCGGTGGTTCTTCTGGCTTTTGGCGCGTACGCGCGGGACCGCGAAGCCCTGCACCGGCTGCGGGTGGAGGAATCCAAACGCCAGCACGCGCAGCTCTTGCGGCTGGCTGAAAAAAAAGCCGCAAAAAGGGATTCGGAGACAAGCTGATCGTACAATGGAGACGGCTGATAGCAATAACTGTAGACAGCGCCGCCGCAGAAAAAGCAAGGCCCGGCCGGGGGCGGAAAAAGCGTCCGTAGCGGCACTGTCAAGCCAAGCAGCGAGGTAAGGAATGATTTTTTCACTTCTGGCGGTCATCGTTCTCGGTGGCATAGCCTGTCTGGTTGCGCCAAGCGTGCCGTACCTGTTCGGGATAGCGCTCCCGTACGCGGCCGTTATGGTGTTCATCGGGGGCTTTGTCTGGCGGATTATGCACTGGGCCAAATCTCCGGTTCCCTTCCGGATTCCCACAACCGGCGGCCAGCAGCGCTCTCTTGATTTCATCAAGCCGGCGCGTCTGGATTCGCCCTTCACCACAGCGGGAACCATCGGGCGCATGCTGCTCGAAGTGCTCCTGTTCCGTTCCCTATTCCGCAACACCAGGGCGGAACTGAGAAAGGACGGCCCGCGTATGGTTTACTGGTCTTCCAAATGGCTGTGGCTGTTTGCGCTTCTTTTTCACTACAGCTTTCTGCTGATCTTCATGCGCCATTTTCGTTTCTTCCTTGAGCCGGTGCCCTTTTGCATTACGGCCATGGAAAGCCTGGACGGCCTGATGCAAATAGGCATTCCGCGCTTCTACATGACAGACGCGCTGATTATCGCAGGCCTTGTCTTTTTGCTTTGCCGCCGCATTTTTGACTACAAGCTGCGCTACATCTCGCTGCCGAACGACTACTTCCCGCTTTTGCTTTTGCTTTGCATCGCGGGCAGCGGCATTTTGCTGCGCTACTTCGTCAAGAGCGACATCGCCACGATCAAGGAATTCACCATGGGCCTGGTCACGCTTGCCCCCACCCTGCCCGAGGGGCTGCCGCCGCTCTTTTACTTCCACCTCTTTTTCGTGAGCGCGCTGCTGATTTACTTTCCCTTCTCAAAGCTGATGCATATGGGCGGCATCTTCCTTTCCCCGACCCGGAATCTGCCCAACAACTCGCGTGCCGTGCATCACGAAAACCCCTGGAATCCGCCCAAGAAATTCCACACCTATGCGGCCTACGAAGACGACTTCCGTGAACTCATGGAAGAAGCGGGTCTGCCCGTTGACATTACATCCGAAGAAGCCGCTGCACGCGCCGGCACCGCCAAGGAGTAGCCATGTCCAAACTGCCTGACGCGAAAACATTGATACAAAATATAGACTGGACCTTCCCCACGGCCTCGTGGATGGATTCCAAGCCGGTCTTCAACCCCGGTTCCTTCTGCTATCCTGCCAAGGAAGAAACCATGACGGGACTGGGCATGCCCCATCCCCACACCTGGAATCCGGCTGAGGAAGACTGGCACCTGCCGGAGAACTGGGAGGAAATCATTTACAACACCTTGCAGGACAAGCTGGAAAAATTCCGCTCCTTCAAGGTCTTCATGGACATCTGCGTGCGCTGCGGCGCTTGCGCCGACAAGTGTCACTTCTTCCTCGGCACCGGCGACCCCAAAAACATGCCGGTGCTTCGGGGCGAGCTTATCCGTTCCGTGTACCGCAAAGACTTCACTACGGCCGGGCGGCTGCTGGGCAAGTTCTCCGGCTCCCGCAAGCTGGACAAAAACGTTATCAAAGAGTGGTTCTACTACTTCTACCANNTGCACCGAGTGCCGCCGATGTTCGCTGTTCTGCCCCTATGGCATCGACACGGCGGAAATCACCATGATCGCGCGGGCCATGCTGCATGAGCTGGGCCTTGGCACGCACTGGATCATGGACCCGGTTTCCAACTGCAACCGCACCGGCAACCACCTGGGCATTCAGCCGCACGCTTTCAGGGAAATCGTGGAAATGCTCTGCGATGACATCAAGGAAGTGACCGGCATCCAGATCAATCCGCCCTTTAACGAAAAGGGCCACGAAGTTCTGTTCATCACCCCCTCGGGCGATGTGTTCGCGGACCCCGGCATCTATACCTTCATGGGCTATCTGATGCTCTTCCACGAAATCGGTCTGGATTACACGCTCTCCACCTATGCCTCGGAAGGCGGCAACTTCGGCTCCTTTGTCTCGGCCAACATGATGAAGAAGCTGAACGCCAAAATGTACGCCGAAGCCGAGCGCCTTAAGGCCAAGTGGATTCTGGGCGGCGAATGCGGCCACATGTGGCGCGTGGTGCACCAGTACATGGAAAGCATGAACGGCCCCACGCCCGCGAACATGCGCGCGCCGGTCAGCCCGCTCACGGGCACGGTGTTCCATAACGCGGCCTCCACCAAGATGGTGCACATCACCGAATTCACGGCTGATCTCATCAAGCATGACAAGCTTACCCTTGACCCCTCCCGTAACGATGATCTGGTGGTCACCTTCCACGATTCCTGCAACCCGGCGCGCGGCATGGGCCTGCTGGAAGAGCCCCGCTACGTGCTCAAACATGTCTGCAATAACTTTGTGGAAATGCCGGAAAACACCATCCGCGAGCAGACCTTCTGCTGCGGCGGCGGTTCGGGCCTGAACACCGAGGAAATCATGGAGCTGCGCATGCGCGGCGGCCTGCCGCGTGGCAACGCCCTGCGCTACGTGCAGGAGCGGCACGGCGTGAACACCCTGGCCTGCATCTGCGCCATTGACCGCGCCACCCTGCCTCCGCTGGCGAGCTACTGGGCCCCCGGCGTCACTGTGGCGGGCACCCATGAACTGGTGGCCAACGCCCTGGTGATGAAGGGCGAGAAAAAGCGCACCATGAACCTTCGCCAGGAAGATCTTCCCGGTGTGGAGGAGGATGAATAAGCATGTTTAACGCCAAATACATCTGGCCGGGAATTGTGCTCTTTGTGGTGCTTTTCACCGCGCCCTTCTGGCTGAACGCCAATACAAAGACCTATGTTCGCCCCGAAATCGCCCTGCCCGAAAAGGGCGCGGAATGCATAGAGCCGCGCGCTTTTATGGCCGCCGAGCACATGCAATTGCTCGACACCTGGCGCGACATGGCCCTGCGTGAGGAAAAACGCGTGTACGTGTCCAGCAGCGGCAAGGAGTGGGCCATCAGCCTGCAAAACACCTGCATGACCTGCCACAGCAACAAGGTTGACTTCTGCGACAAGTGCCATGATTCCAACAGTGTAGACCCCTACTGCTGGGACTGCCACGTAGAGCCGAGGGGGAACAAGTAATGAAAAACAGACGCCAATTCCTGAAAGTCGCCGGTCTTTCCACGCTTGGTCTGGCAGGCGGCCTTGCGCTGCCGGGCATGGCCCGGGCCGCCGGGCTTAAGGACAGCTACCGCTCGGGCCAGGAAGCCCTCAAAGGGGGGCATTGGGGCATGGTTATCGACACCCGGGCCTTTGACAGTCCCGAAAAGTTCGAAGCCGTGATCTCTGCCTGCCACAAATACCACAACGTGCCCGCCATCAACTCCAAGCGCGAAGTGAAGTGGATATGGAAAGACGGCTACCACCAGACCTTTACCGACCAGAAGGACAACTACCCGGCAAAGGACGTGCTGGAGCGCAAGTATCTGATGCTCTGCAACCACTGCGTGAACCCGGCCTGCGTGCGCGTGTGTCCGACCCAGGCCACCTTTCGCCGCAGCGATGGCATTGTGGTTATGGACTATCACCGCTGCATAGGCTGCCGCTTTTGCATGGCCGCCTGCCCATACGGGGCGCGCAGCTTCAACTTTGAAGACCCGCGCAACTTTCTGGAAGACAGGGAACTTAACGTGAGCTTCCCCACCCGCATGCGCGGGGTGGTGGAAAAGTGCACCTTCTGTTCCGAACTTCTGGCCGTGGGCAAGGCCCCGCTCTGCGTGGAAGCCTCGGAAGGGGCCATTGTGTTCGGCGACCTGGACGATCCCGCGTCTGACGTGCGCAAGGTTCTGGCGGAAAACTTCACCATCCGCCGCAAACCCACCCTGGGCACCGAACCCAGCGTGTACTACATCATCTAGGGGAGGGCCGCCATGCTGGAAAAAGTCCTGAAAGGCAGACCATCGTTCTATATCTGGCTCGCCGTCCTTGGCGCGATCATCACCCTCGGCAGCCTGGTATACCTATACCAGGTCTTTGTGGGCCTTCGCATCACCGATCTTTCCCGCGACGTATCCTGGGGCTTTTATATCGCCCAGTTCACGTACATGGTCGGGGTGGCCGCCTCGGCGGTCATGCTGGTGCTGCCCGCCTACTTCCATCACTACACCAAGTTCAAAAAGATGATCATCCTGGGCGAATTCCTGGCCATAGGGGCCTGCGTCGTCTGCATGCTCTTCATCTTTGTGGACCTGGGACAGCCGCAGCGCGTGCTCAACGTGATTCTGCACCCCACGCCCAACTCGGTCATGTTCTGGGACATGGTGGTCCTTTCCGGCTACCTGTGCCTGAACCTTTTGATCGGCTGGGTCACCCTTGAGGCCGAACGCCACCAGGTGGAACCGCCCAAGTGGATCAAAACCTTCATCTACATCTCCGTGTTCTGGGCCTTCTCCATTCACACGGTTACGGCCTTCCTGTACGCGGGCATTCCCGGCCGCCATTACTGGCTTACCGCCGTCATGGCCGCGCGCTTTCTGGCCTCGGCCTTTTGCTCCGGACCGGCTCTGCTCCTGCTCCTGGTCTTTGTCGTGCGCCGGGTGACCGGCTTTGATCCGGGCCGGGACGCCATCCGCACCCTGACCAAGATCATAGCCTATGCCATGGGCATCAATATCTTCCTCTTCTGCCTGGAACTGTTCACGGCCTTCTACAGCCAGATTCCCGGTCACATGCATCCGCTCACGGCGCTTTTCAGCGGCCATGACGGCCACGCCCTGTGGATCAACGGCTGGATGTGGACCGCCGCAGTGCTGGCCATACTGAGCTTCTTGCTCATGGCCTTTCCCGGCACCAGGGATAACGAAAGCCTTTTGCCCTACACCCTGGGCATCCTGGTGATCGCCACCTGGATCGACAAAAGCCTGGGCATGCTCTGGGCGGGCTTTACCCCCAACACCTTTGAAACCATGACCCCCTATGCCCCGAGCATTGCCGAAATTCTCATCGGCCTCGGCGTGTACGGCGTGGGTGCGCTTATCGTGTCCGTACTCTGGAAGATAGCCCTTGATGTAAAGCGGGAGGCGGGCACTTTCTCCAAGCCCGCTTAGGAGCTGTCTCCAAATAGGTCTTTTGTCCGATAACTTCGTCAAACGGCCCTTTTTGCTCCGGTCGAGTACGATAAGAGTACGCTTCCTTCGCAAAAAGGGCCGTTTCCCTTGCTCTCGGCGCAAAATCCCTTATTTGAAGACAACCCCCTGGGGCATTTGCTCCAGCCGGGGCCTTTTCGCCCTCATTACACAATATAGCAGTTTCGCCGCATGAATTGCCCTGCGCCTATCGCTTGCGCGGGATTTCCCGTTGCGGTGCCCGGGCAATGCCCAGGTGATCTTCGGGCACATTTTTGCTGATTGCCGAGCCCGCGCCCACTATGGCCCTATCGCCCACGGACACAGGCGCAATAAGGGCCGTATTGGAGCCGATGAAGGCCTCTTTCCCAATAGTGGTCTGGTGTTTGGCCTTGCCATCGTAGTTGCAGGTGATGGTTCCGGCACCTATGTTCGCGCCCGCCCCGATATCCGCATCGCCAAGATAGCTCAAGTGCCCGGCCTTGGCCCCCTTGCCCAGGCGGGCCTTTTTCATTTCCACGAAATTGCCGATATGCGCGCCTTCTTCCAGAATTGCGCCGGGCCGCAGCCGGGCATAGGGGCCGACAGTGCACAGGGGGCCGATATCCGCCTTTTCGGCATGGCAGAAGGAGCGCAGGCGCGCACCGGAACCAACGGCCGTGTCTTCCAGGCGGCAGTGTGAATCCACGCGGCTGCCCTGCTCCAGGCGGGTGCTGCCGTAAAGCTCGCAGGGGCCGGTAATTTCCGCGCCGGGCGCGATACGGACATCCGGGCCGATGCGCACGGACCGGGCCGCCCGAATCAGTACCCCGGCCTTTTGGTGCGCGCTTACGATGCGCCCGCGCATGCCTTCTTCGGCCTGGCTCAGTTCAGCCGGGGTATTGATGCCCAGCAGATCCGGGTCATTTCCCATGTTCAGGCCGAGCACGGTGAGCTTGCGCTCCACAGCAAGGCCGATCAGGTCGGTTATGTAATATTCCCCGCTCTTGTTCGCGCATTCCAGCAGCGGCAGCAGGGGCTCCACTGCGGCGCGCCTCAGGCAGTATATGCCCGCGTTGATCTCGCGCGGGTCCGGGCCGTAGCGGGCCGGGTCAAAGTCCTTGGCTTCCACAATGGCAGTTACTTCGCCCTTGTCGCGCAGCACCCGTCCGAACGCGCCGGGCTCTTCAAGCGTCAGGGTGAGAAAGGCTAGATCCGCGTCTTTGGCGGCGGCTTCGGCCAAAAGTTCGGCCAGTACATCCGGGCGGACGAGGGGGGTATCGCCGTTAACGACCAGCAGGTAGGGCGCTTCGGCCTTTTGTACGGCGGGCCAGGCGCATTGCAGGGCGTGGCCGGTACCGAGTTGCTCGGCCTGAAGGACAAAGCCGGATTGCCGCGCGGGAAAGGCTTCAGCCAGGGCCTCGGCCCCGTGCCCCACCACGGTGAACATCATATCGCCGCACAGGCCGTCCAGGGCGTCATACACATAGCGCAGCAGGGGTTCTTCCAGAATGCGCTGCAAGACCTTGGGCGTGGCGGAATGCATGCGGGTGCCCTTGCCTGCGGCAAGAATGACGGCTGCTGCGGCAGGAGAAGAGGGGGAGGGGGGCATGCGCGTATCCTCGGCAAAAGGTTGCACCCGCAGGGCGCGGGCGGAAAAAAGAAGTGCAACACTCTACCCCCGCCTCAGGGCGGTGTAAAGGACGCAAAATTGTGTTGGCAGCTTCCCGGCCAAGCCATCAGTAGGATCACCCCCGCAATGAAACTTAAACAGGCGACATAGGCTCTACTTTGAAGAGCTACTCAAATGGGATGATTACCGCGTTGCGGCAAGGGGGGCCGCACAGCCTACATAAAGCGTAAAATGTTTTTGCCATATGGATAGGAATATCCTATACTTCTCATGAATAGGCAAAGTTGTATGCAAGCACGGGAAACGGCGTTCACCCCTTGTCAAGGAGGCCCTTATGGCATCGCGGGAAAAAAATTACTTCAAAGCCCTGTATGATGTGGCGACTGTCATAAACTCCAGTCTGAACCCGCAGATTGTTTTGCAAAAAGTCGTGGAGCAGGTTTCCGAGGCCCTTTCGGCCAAAGGTTGCACCTTGCGTTTGCTTGACCGCTCCGGGGACTATCTTCTCGCCAGCGCCAGCCACGGCCTGAGCAAGGGCTATTTGCGCAAGGGTCCGATTGAACTGCTGAAAAGCCGTATAGATTCCGATGTTCTCAGCAGCGGCAAGGTCGTGCACCTGAAAGACGTGACCTCGGATCCCCGTTTTCAGTATCCGGAAGCCGCGCGGGCCGAGGGCATCGCCTCCATTCTGGTGGCCCCCCTGCTGATTGACAAAAAGCCCGTGGGCATACTGCGGGTGTATACGGAAAAGGCGCGCGAATTTTCCGGCAACGAGCATACCTTTCTTATGGCTGTGGCGCATATTGCGGCCATAGCCATTGAAAACGCGCGCCTGCACGAAGCCTTGCGCTCCGATTACGAGCTGCTCGCCCGTTTCAACTATCAGATTTTTGAGGATTAGCGTCAATCGCGCAGCAAGCGCCGTAATCACAGGCCGGGTCCGGTACTTATGGACGCAGGCTCTGTGCGGTGCCCGCGTGATATACAGACCCCATACCCACAGGAAAACATCATGAGGAAAACACGTATAGCAATCAACGGTTTTGGCCGCATCGGCAGGCAGGTTTTTCGCGCCCTGCGCCAGTACTACAAGGACAGCGTGGAAATAGTGGCCGTGAACGATCTCTTCGATGCGCAAACCAACTTCCATCTGCTGGAGTATGACAGCAACTACGGCAGGGCCCCTTTTACGGCCGAGATCAAGGGCGATACGGTCTTTGTGGACGAATGGAAAATAAAAAGTCTGGCCGAACGCGACCCGAAAATGCTGCCCTGGGGCGCTCTTGGGGTGGATATCGTGGTGGAGTCCACAGGAATTTTCCGCACCGGCCCCCAGGCGGACGTGCACCGCCAATCCGGGGCGAAAAAGGTAATTATTACCGCGCCCACCAAGGAAGAGGACATCACTGTCGTCATTGGGGTCAACGAAGAACAGTACGCCCCGGACAAGCACAATATCGTGTCCAATGCCTCCTGCACCACAAACTGCCTGGCCCCGGCAGCGCTGGTTGTGCACAACACGTTCGGCATCAAGCTCGGGATGATGTGCACCATCCATTCCTATACCAATGACCAGCGCATTCTTGACCAGCCGCATAAAGATTTGCGCCGGGCCAGATCCGCAGGCTGCAACATCATTCCCACCTCCACAGGCGCGGCCCAGGCTGTGGCCAAGGTTATTCCCGAGCTGAAGGGGCGTTTTTCCGGCTATTCCTTCCGCGTGCCCACGCCTACGGTATCTGTGGTGGATTTTACCGCCATTCTGGAAAAGCCCGCAGATACCGAGGCCTTGCGTAAGGCACTCAAGGAGGCCTCCGAAGGGCCGCTGAAGGGCATTCTCGGCTTTAGCGAACAGCCTCTGGTCTCCATGGATTTCAAGGGGGATTCGCGCTCTTCTATTGTGGAAGCCGAATACACCCTTATGGCGGACCAGCACACGGCAAAGGTCGTGGCCTGGTATGACAATGAATGGGGCTATTCCTGCCGCGTGGCCGATCTCGTGGATTTGATGGCGAAAAAAGGCTTGTAGAAGCCGGTTTATATTACATGCTTGTGGGGAGAATTCTCTGCCCTCATCTGAATCCGTCCTTTTTCCAAAGGGAAAGGCCGGGCCGCACTGCCGCAGCTCGGCCTTTCCCTTTGGAACATTTTGATCCCCTTGCCAGCCGCCCCTGAGGGGAGTATTTTTGCCCGACAGAAATGTCGCGACAGCAGCCGGACAGTTTTTGTCGGCTTTTTTTACTGTAGCTGTGTATATTGCCAAGGAGGGCAGTAGTGAGCAGATATATCGTGACCGGCGTTGCCGGTTTTATTGGCGCGGCTCTGGCCTCGGCCCTTCTGGCCCAGGGCCGGAGCGTGGTGGGCATCGACAACCTCAGCACCGGTTTTCGTAAAAATCTGCCCGAAGGCCTGGAGTTTTTCCAGGCCGATTGCCAGGATGCGCAGCTTTACGAAAGCCTGCCCGAGGGCGAATACGATGCGGTCTTTCATTTTGCGGGGCAAAGCAGCGGCGAAGTCAGCTTTGACGACCCGGTGTACGATTTGCGTACCAACACGGAATCCACCCTGCGCCTGCTGGACTTTTGCCGCAAGCGCGGCTGCAAACGTTTCATCTACGCCAGCAGCATGTCCGTTTACGGGGCCCAGCCGGGCGAACCGGTGCGCGAAGACGCAACGACCTTTCCGCTGTCCTTTTACGGGGTAGGCAAGCTGGCCAGCGAGCACTACCTGCGCCTGTATGAACAGTTCGGCATCAGTTCCACGGCCTTACGTCTCTTTAACGTATACGGGCCAGGCCAGAACATGGGGAACCTGCGCCAGGGCATGGTCAGCATTTTCATGGCCATGATGGTCAATGACAGGCATATTCATGTGAAAGGCACGCCCAACCGCTTCCGCGATTTCGTCTATATCGATGACGTGGTGGCGGCCTGCATGGCCTGCCTTGACTGCCCGCAGTCCGGCGGCAGGGTGCTCAATATCGGCGGCAGCGGCCGGGTGCAGGTGGGGGATCTGGTGGAAAAGCTGCGCGCCTTGTCCCCGGAGCCGGTCACTGTGGAATACTCAGGTCTTACAGCGGGCGACATGTTCGGCATTCACGCCGATCCTTCACGGGCAGCCAAGTTTCTCGGCTATGAGCCGGAAGTGGGCCTGGATGAAGGCTTGCGGCGNNACTGGTATCTCAAAGAAAAGGACCGGACCTGATGCGTCCCCATGGGCGCTCCGGAGAGCTTTTTGCCGCCTTTGCCCGTATTACGGCCAGGGCCTTTCAGGATGACAGACTGCTCTCCTGCCAGACCCTGTCCAAAGCCCCTAATTACGGCCAGGTGCTGGAGCGTTTTTCGCAGCCGGGGGATTTCCCCCTGCAAAGGCGCGGGCCGCGCGTTGCATGCCGTATTGCCCTGCGCTATCTGGCAGCCAACGGCGGGCATTTTCTCTTTTTGCTCCTGAGCGCCCTTTTTGTCCGCCTGCTCGGCTGGAAAAGGCCGGATGCGGTTTTATCGGGGCAGGCCCCCCTGCTGCTTGTGGACAGCTTTGCCCTACTGCCCGAGATCGCCCGGAGCGGCCTCTACAAGGAGCGCTACCTGCCGGGCCTGGCCGAAGCGGCGGCAGAGCGGGGCCATGCCGTTGTCCGCCTGCACCGCTTGTACGGCAGCCGGAATCCAAAGACGCTCTGGCGCGCCTGCCGCGTTTTGGCCCGAAGCAGGGTCAGCCCCTGCGCTGNNCCCCAAGCCCCCTGGCAGGGGATTCAATCCCCTGCACCCCCATCAGGGGCCTGTCCGCAGACACAGGCCCTGCTTGAAGTGCAGCTCTTCACCGCCACAGACTGGCTGCGTCTCATACGGCACTGCCTCATCTATCCCTTTCGCCTGCGCCGCCTGATCCGTTCCTTGTCCGCCTATGACGCTCCCGCGCCCGAGGCGGCCATTCGCGAGGCCCTGCTTGATTCCGCAGGGCAGGGCGTGCTGATCGGCGAAGCCAGACGCATCGCCGCTTTTCGTCTGGGCCTTTTGCTGGCCGCGCGGGAGAAGGATTCGGTCCGCATTGCCTCCTGGTATGAAAACCAGACCGTGAACAAGGCCCTGCAACGGGGGCTGGCCCAGGCCGAAGCCTTAAGCGGCAGGCATATCCCTGTGACTGGCGCGCAGCTCTTTCTCTGGCCCGCCACGCTTTTAAACAACCACCCGGACGATGGCGAAGCCGCGCTCGGCCTGGCCCCGGACAGGGTGCTGGTCAACGGCCCCTGGTATCTGCCCGAGAACTCGCAGCAGGCGTACGCGGCAGGCCCTTCCTTACGCTACGCGCACCTGTTCGCATCCGGCACCTTGTGTCCGGGCGGCACAGAAAAAAAAGACGCGCCCCTGCTGGTGCTCTTATCCTATCATCCTGAAGAGACGCGCCGCGTTCTGGCTCTGGCCCTGCCCCTGGCCCAAATACGGGATGGTGGAGGTTCCGGCGTTATCTACCGCTTTCATCCGGCCACAAGGCCTGAGGATTTTTCCCTTCTCCTGCCGCCAAACCCGGTCCTGTCCGATGGCCCCCTCATGGAGGCCCTGATCGGCGCACGGGCTGTGCTGGGCGCAGGCTCCGGCTCCCTGGCCGAAGCCGCAGCCCTTGGCATACCCGTGCTTTCCGCAACCGGAGAGCCGGGCGCGCCTGACGAAGGGCTCAACTATCTGCCGGATTATGGGCAGGGCGTACTCTGGGAGCGTGTGAGTAGGGCAGAGGACCTGCCCGGCGCGCTCGCTACCCTGGACAGCGCGCAAGACCTGCGGCAGGCACAGGCCGCGCACTTACGGGACATGCTGTTTTGCGAGCCGACCCCGGAGCGCATCCGGCAGGCCTTTGATTTGTAGGTCACGGCCCGTATTGCTGCTAAGGCCTATCCCCGTCCTCTTGTCACCCACCATTCCCTGTCCTTCCCCTTAAACCACCAGTCGCAGTGGTCGCTTTGCACTATGCGCGCGGCCAGGCTGCGGCCTTCTTTTGTACGCAGGCGCGGCAGGGCGGCTTCCAGCCATTTTTCCGCGTAGCTATTGCCCAGGTTGCGCTCCTCCACCAGATTCAGGATGAGATCGATCTGATCGGCATCAGCAGCCAGATGCGCTTCAAGGCTTTGCTCTTTATCCTGCTCGTCCCAGAGCGCCAGCAGCCGCTCGCTGAGATCCGTGCCTTCAAGCGCATGCTGCATGGCCAGGCGCTGGGCGCTGGTGTTGTAAATGCTGTTGACATAGTTGAAATCGCCGGTGCGGGCTTCGTGAAAGTCGTGNNTGGATCAGGCAGAGCATGGCCGTACGCTCTGCGTTCGCCCCGGCCATGTCGGCCAGCACATAGCCGACAAGCGCGCATCTGAAAGAATGCTCGGCCACGTTCTCACTGCCGCTGCCCAGAAATTGGTAGCCGGTGCGCGGGGTTTTGCGCAGCATGCCTGCCTCGAACAAAAAATCGGCCAGGCGGCCCAGACGGGAAGCATCCTTTCCGCCCTGCGCAAAAGGGTCGCTTTCGCTGTCTGGCGGCGTATTCTCATTACTTTGCATATGCATCTCCTTATCAGAGGATTCTTTCTCTATCGGGCATTGGCTTCAGGCCCTCTTGCTTTGCCCCTGGTAGGGAGCCTGTTTTGGATCTGTCCGCCTTTGCTTTGCAAAGTACGGACGGCTCTGCCCTCCCCATTGTTACTTTGTACAATGTGAGGGGGTCTGGGGGAAAGCATTTCTCCCGGACCGGGCTTGGGGCGGTAGCCCCACATGAATGAGGCCTGAGCTTAGTCTCACAAAACGCAGTGTAAAAAAAAAGAAAAATCGTTGACGAATTATAGTTGTTTTTATATATGATAATATATATTTCGTAGGGAGGAATACCCGCCTTCCTTATTCCCGCATGCTGAACATCAGAGGACCCGCCATGATATCCTTGAAAAAGCTTGCCCCAGTAATCTTTGCCGCCTTGTTTCTGCTTCCGTTTCAAGCCCGTGCGGCGGACATAGTTGTCAATAACGAGTCGGAACTGCGTAGCGCGCTCTCCAGCGCCGCTTCC
>DBDO01000184.1:0-7145 GCA_002293605.1 Desulfovibrionaceae bacterium UBA930 | reverse complement strand
ATAATACTTTTTACCTCATCAACATGGGCACCCTTGCCATAGATTCCATCCGCAATATCGAGATCAACAACGGCACGAGCGCTGCGGCGGGGCTTGCGGGCGCGTTTAGCGTGGGCAACATCACCGGCAGCATAGCGAACGCGGCCTTCCGGCGCAATGTAAGCAATTCGGCCAACGGCGGCGCGCTTTTCGTCAACGGGAATTTTACCGGGAGTTTTAACGGCGAGACGCATTTTAACACCAACAGGGCCCAGATCGGAAGCGGGGGCGGCATGGCCGTGAACGGCAGCTTTTTGGGACGGCTGGAAGGCGCGGGCGGCGGCAAGGACGTGCATTTTGACTTCAACACGGCCGGGGCGCACGGCGGGGGCCTGTATGTGCGCGATAGCTTCGGCTCAAGCGCCAGCCCTTCGAGAATTTTCGCGGCCCACTTTTCTTCAAATACGGCCCAGGGCAGCGGGGGCGGCCTGTATGTGGGCCAGTCTTTTATCGCAAACCTTGGCGATTACGCTTTTTTTGACAAAAACACGGCCCAGGGCAGCGGGGGTGGCATGCATGTGGAGCGGGACCTGACCGGCAACATGGGTTCCATTGTGATGTTCACCGAAAACAGCGCCGGACCGAACGGGGGCAACGATGTCTCGGCCAGCTCCAGCGGCGGCGGCCTCTATGTGGGCGGCGCGATTAGCGGCAACATATGGCTGAACACCTATGTAAGCAACAAGGCGGGCGGCAGCGGGGGCGGCATTTACGCGGACAGGCTCACGGGCAATTTCGGCAACGGGAACGTATTCACCAGCAACACCGCCCAGGGCTCGGGCGGCGGCATCTACCTGCGGGGGAGCCAGGGCGCTGGTTCGGCAGGCTTTTCCGGCATCATGAACGACTCCACCTTTACCAGTAACAGGGCTGTGTCGGGCAGCGGCGGGGCTATTGCCATAGACGGAAATGCCGACTGGGCAGGCAGCGGCACCCAGGCCAACGGGAACGGCAGCATCTACCACATGAATTTTTCGCAGAACGAGGCGGGAGGCAGCGGCGGGGCCATCTATGTCAGCGGCGCGATGCGCAATATCGATCTGCACCTGGGTACTTTTGAAAACAACAGAGCCATCAGCGGCAGCGGCGGGGCCATCAGCAGCGGCCCCATAAGCGGACCGATCAGAACGAGCACCTTTACCGGCAACAGCGCGGGAACGAGCGGCGGGGCCATCAATAGCACAGGCACGCTGACAGGCAACCTGGACGGCAATACCTTCAGAGCCAACAGCGCAGGCGGCAGCGGCGGGGCCGTGAACCTTGGCGGCGATTTGCAGGGCAACCTGCTCAACAACAATTTCAGGGACAACATCGCGGGCGGCAGCGGCGGGGGCTTGAACCTTGGCGGTGCCCTCCAGGGCATGATCAGGCAGGGCAACTTTAACGGAAACAAGGCGAACGGCGGGGACGGCGGGGCCATTAACGCCGCCTCCATGACCGGGGATATTCTCGGCCCCACCTATTTTACCAATAACAGCGCCAGCGGCAGCGGCGGGGCCATTAACCTCAGCGGTGCCTTGCAGGGCAATATCGACTACAGTTTTTTCTGGACCAATCAGGCTGCGGGCGGCAGCGGCGGGGGCATCAACGCATCGAGCATACGCGGGAACATCAGCGGCGGAAGCGCCTTTATCGGCAACAGCGCCAGCACTAGCGGGGGCGGCATCAATGCCGGGAGCATAAGCGGCGACATCACCCTTGGCACCTTTTCTACCAACACTGCGGGCAGCAGCGGCGGGGCCATCAATACCGGCAGCTTAAGCGGGAGCATAGCTACCAGCAGTTTCACCTCCAACAGCGCGGGCACGGACGGCGGGGCCATCAAGTCCACCGTGCTGTCCAGCAGCATCCGGGCCTCTTCCTTTTCTTCCAACAAGGCCACGGGGAGCGGGGGGGGCATCCATGCCGGAAGCCTGAGCGGAAGCATGAGCAGCACCTCCTTTACTTCCAACACGGCGGGCGCGGACGGCGGGGCCATCCATGCCGCCGCTTTTTCCGGCAGCATCCAGGCGGGCTCTTTTACGAACAATAGCGCAGGAGCGCGGGGCGGCGCGATCTACGGCCTGCCCTCCCTTATGGATGGAACTATCTTTAGCGGCAACAGCGCGGCGGATGGCGGGGCCATATATGGCGTGGGCAGCGGCGGGCAAATACGTACGGCCACCTTCAGCGAGAACAAGGCCACTGGCAGCGGCGGGGCTATAGCGCTTACGCCGGGCCTGCCCCTCACCATCCAGACCACGCAATTTTACAGTAATACCGCCGGGACTGATGGCGGCGCGATTTACGGCCTGCCTTCCCTTATTGATAATTCCGCCTTTCTCGGCAACGGCGCGGCGAATGGCGGGGCCCTTTACGGTACTAGCGGCGGTAGTATGCAAGTGCGCAATTCCATCTTTAACAGCAACACGGCCACAGCCGATGGCGGCGCAATGTATTTTTCGCAGGGCGTGCCGATCACCCTGCATAATACGCAGCTTTTCAGCAATTCGGCTGGCGGTCTGGGCGGGGGCATCTATTTCAATACAACAGCCGGTACGAGTTATGACTTTGTGCTCTCCGCCGATGCGGACAACAGCACCCTTTTTACAGGCAATACCAGCGCTTCCGGGCGCAACAGCTTCCATGTGGGCGGCACGGCTGCGGGCGGGAGCTTCAACCTGTCCACAGCCGGGGCAGGAAGCCTCGAACTGCTCGACCCCTTCAGCGCCGCTATCGGCGCAAGCAGCTTCAACCTGACCCACAACGCTCCTGAGGCCATGCTGATCATGAGCGGGGTGAACGATCTCAGCACCAATGGCGGGAGCGTGGGCCTTAATTTCCTCAGCGGCGTGACTCGGGTATCCTCCCGTTTCACAGGCACGGACTTCACCCTGAAGGTGAACGGAACGACTGACAGCAGCATGACCTGGGGCAGAAACAACATTCTCACCATAGATTTGATGGAGGAGCGCAACCCGAACCTGGCCCTTATCGATTTTACCGGATCCACGGGCCGCAAGGACTTTGTTATAGAAGAGGGCGCCACCCTGGACATCACCCGGGTGATGAATCCCCTGCCCAACCAGCGCTATCTGCTGGTGGACGGCTTGAACCCCGCAAGCAGCGGCATTCCGGACAATGTGCGGGTCAGCGCCATTCGCCTGCTGAGTCCGGAAGGCTATACCATGCTCCCCCTGTTCGAACAAAACGGCACGCAGCTCTGGCTGGCCAATCTCATCATTCCCGACCCCTTTGATGAGAATATTGCCCCGCCCAACCTTGTGGACGCCGAAAACTGCGTGACCCGCTGGCTGAACCATACGGCAAACGGTCTGGCCCTTTCACCCTATGAAGTGCTGGCCCTGCGCCGTGATTTCGATTCCGGCCCGCCGGAAGCGGCTGTGGACATGGCGCTTGTGGGCGCGGACATCCACGAAACAGTGGCTCGAGCGGCCAAAGGCGGATTTTTGGATCGCGGCGCGCCTTCCGTATTTCAAGGAGATATCCGCTTTTGGACCCGCTACCTGGGTGCCCTCAACAAAACGCTCAACCATAGAGGCTATTCCGGGTACGAAAGCAGCACCAACGGCGTACTGCTTGGGGCGAGTTGGGAGCCTTCGCCGGAATTCTCTCTGGGCGGCTATGCCGGATACTCTCACAGCGATACGGATTTTCGCACTATCAGCGCCGATGCCGAATCAGAAGGCGTGCACGCCGGGGTGCAGGCCAGCTATCTGACGCCCTGGGGTCTGCGCCTTACGGCGGACGGCAGCTATTCGCGCCAGAAGGTCGATTTGGATCGCTACCCCGGCGATCTGGGGCACGACAGGGGACGCTTTGCCCAGGAACTGCTCGGCGCGGGCCTGGAAGTAAGCTATGATATCGAACTGGCGGAACATACCCGCCTTGCCCCCGCTGCCTCGCTCGCCTCCACCTGGCTGTGGCAGGAGAGCTTCACGGAGCAGGGCGAGATTATGGCCGCGCATGTGGGTTCGATTGAGGAAAACCGTCTGAGCGCCACGCTCGGCGCTACCCTGGAATATGATCTGCTCTTTGAAGAGGGCTCGATCACGCCGGGCATCGGCGTGCACTGGAAGCACCAGCTCTCGGGCAGACAGCCCGAAGTGCGCTACGCCTTTGTGGATAACGGCAGCTGCGACTACACCTGCACGGCCAGATCCCGCAGAATGGGCGCAAACGCCCTGGAACTTTCCGCCTATGTGGACGGCACCATCCGCACCGAAAGCGCGGAATGGTCCATTCAGGGCGGCTACAGGCTGGAGAGCGGGGATAATGCCATAGGGCATATGTTTTACGGGGAGATTGCGGTTCGTTTTTAGGCTTTTCACAAGCCTCCGATAGTAAGCGGAAGGCCGACAGACCTGGAAGCATGTGCCAGGTCTGTCGGCCTTTTTACGCCCTATGCAAAGAATGGAAAAAGCCTTGACATATATTATAGCATATTATATATAGAATGTATAGTATTTTATGTGTAGAAAAATAATATGTGTATCTGGTATGCAGGAGGCTTTATGGCATCTTTCAAAACCCTTGCCGTCTGGGCGCTGCTTTTCTTTTTTTCATGCACGGGCGCGGCCTTTGCGGCGACCATCACCGTCAATAGCGAGCAGGAGCTGAGAAACGCGTTAAGCAGCGCTGCTGCCGGCGACAGCATTCTTTTTTCAACCACGACATCCGCAGGCACGGTCACCCCCCTGGTTATTCAGCCAACAACAACGATTGAGGGGCAGCGCAGCACCATCACCCTGGACGGCAACACAGGAAGCGGCAACAGCATGGGCAGGATTACGGGCGATCCCGCCGGGGCCGGAACGTCCGGCTTTCCCCTGCTCAGTCTGGGCCGCTGGTACAACATCACCGCGATCAAAAATCTTTCCCTGCAGTACGGTTTTAATGCCTTCGCAGATGTAACAGGCGGAGGCCTGACCGTGACCAACATCACCGGCAGCCTGACCAACATGGAATTCTACAGGAATACCAACAACGTCACAAATCTGGGAACGGGCGGCGGCGGGCTCTTCGTCTACGATCCCATGACCGGGAACGTGGGCGGAGACGGCAATCCCGTCCGCTTCACCCTGAACAGCGCCCGCATGGGCGGCGGGGGCATGTATGTAAACGGCGCCATGAGCGGCAGCATTTTGTCCGGAACCGTCTTTGATCAGAATACGGCCTCGCAGGGCAATGGCGGCGGCCTGCATGTATCCACGGAACTGTCTGGCAACATAGCAGGAGCCGTGTTCAGCGGCAATACGGCCCCGCAGGGCTGGGGCGGCGGGCTGTACACCGGGAACTCCTTCAGCGGGGCCATGTCGAATACTTCCTTTACAGGCAACCAGGCTCTTTACGGCGGGGGCCTGTTTACCGCTTCCATATCGAACGGCCTCAGCGGTGTTACGTTCCAGGGTAATAGCGCCGGAGATGGCACCAGAGGCGATGGCGGGGGAATATACAACTCCCTGTCCATAAACGGTGTGATCACCGGCAGCGTCTTTGAGGGCAACAGCGCCACAGGCAACGGCGGGGCCATATTTGTAGGGGATACGATGGGGGCGGCCATTACGCAGACAAGCTTCAGAGGCAACAGCGCGGGCGGAACGAACGCTGACTACCCCGACCTCTACGGCGGTGGCGGGGGCCTCAATGCGGCCTCCTTTACCAGCGCCATCACCGGCTCCACTTTCGAGGCCAACAGCTCCGCCTATGATGGAGGGGCCCTATGGAGCTACAACATGGCCGGGAGCGTCACGGGCAGCACCTTCACAGGCAACAGGGCCGAGCGCGACGGCGGGGCCATTTACGTGGATGAGGTGCTTCGCACCTCTTTCAATCAGACGACATTTCGAGCCAACACGGTCGGCAACAACGGCGGGGCGCTCAACGCAGCCCAGTTGACCGGAGCCATCACCGGCTCTAATTTTGAATCCAATAGCGCGAACGGCGGCGGGGCCATTTTCGCTATGGACATGCAGGCCCCCCTCAATCAGAGCACCTTCAGGTCCAACAGGGCGAGAGGCATGGGCGGGGCCATCATCGGCTATAACAGCTACACCGGGGCCATCAGCAATTCCCTGTTCGATTCCAACATTACCGACAATGGCCCAGGCGGGGCCGTTGCCGCGCCAGCGGGCTTCAACGCGAACATCAGCAGCTCCACCTTCACAGCCAATGCCGCCGCAAACGGCCCCGGCGGGGCCATAGCCACGCCCAACTTCACCGGAACCATCAGCGGCTCCGTATTTGAATCCAATACCGCCGCGTACGAGGGCGGGGCCATATACGCCAGCTTTGAAGGCAGTGTGCAGGGCAGCCGCTTCGTCAACAACAGCGCCGGAAGCGATGGCGGGGCGATCGCTCTTGACGCGGACTCTTCACTCAGCATCCATAATACGCAAGTGAGCGGCAACAAGGCCGCAGGCCGGGGCGGGGGATTCCATTTTAACACCGGCCCGGATACGAAATATGATGTGGTCTTTTCCGCTGACGCGGGAAACAGCACCAGCTTTTCCGGCAACAGCGACAGCGGCGGGGCAAACAGCTTTCATGTGGGCGGCATGGGCGCAGGGGCAAGCTTCAATCTGTCCGTTGCGGGCGGCGGCACGGTAAGCCTGACCGACCCCTTCAGCGCCAACATCGGCGCGAGCGCCTTTACCCTGACCCACGACTCCCCCGCCACCCTGGTCATGAGCGGGGTGAATACCCTTGCCACAAGCGGCGGCAGCGCAGGCCTGAATTTTACCAGCGGCCTGACCCGGCTTGTGCGCGACTCCGGTGATTTTACCCTGAAAGTGAACGGACAGACGAATACCAGCATGCTGTGGGGCAGCAACAACATCCTGTCCATTGAGCAGATGGAGAGCCGAGAGCCTACCCTGGCAGTGATTGATCTCACCGGCTCACAGGGCGTGAAGAACTTCACCATAGAACAGGGCGCGACCCTGGACATCACCCGGGTGCTCAAGCCCCTGCCCAACCGGCGCTATTTGCTGGTGGACGGCTTAAACCCCGTAACGCCTGCGTCAAGCCCAAGCTCTGATCCAACGCCAGCCCCATCCCCCGCAGCGCCGCTGGCAGCTGCGGCAAGCTCAATGGCTGCGGCAGCG